>NZ_JBTNDI010000007.1:0-194280 GCF_054511075.1 Arthrobacter sp. TMS2-4 | reverse complement strand
AACCGCGAGCTCCTCGTTGGGGTGACCCCCGGCTCCCGTGTCGGCCCGGGAGGGGAACTGCTCCCGACGGGGTCGATCAGCTAGGTCCTACCACTGCTCGGACTGCGTGGCGGGGCGTCCCGCCCCGGCGCCGGCACCCTTGGCCTGGCGAGGCTTGCGGGTGGTGTCGCCCGAGAAGCGGGTGTCGCCGTCGCGCTTGGGGTAGTCCTTCTTGAAGGGCTTCTTGAACTCGCCCGCACCACGGTTGCCCGCGGGCTTGCGACCCTTGTCGAGCTCCAGGTGGATCAGCTCGCCACCGATGCGCGTCTTGGAGAGCGCACGCAGCTGGTCCTTGGAGAGATCCGCCGGGAGCTCCACGAGGCTGTGGTCCGCACGGATGTCGATGCCGCCGATCTGCGAGGAGGACAGGCCGCCCTCGTTCGCGATGGCCCCGACGATCGAGCCCGGCATGACGCGCTGGCGGCGGCCCACGGCGATGCGGTACGTGGCGTTGCCCTCGGTGAGCGTGCGCGTGGGGCCGCGGGACCCGAAGGCATCCTTGCGACCGTCGGCGCGCTCGCGCTGCCCGGCGGGAGCCACCGGGATGTCCTTGACGAGCACGGGCTGTCCACCCTGCGCCATGATGGCGAGGGCTGCGGCGATCTCGGCTGCGGGCACGTCGTGCTCGCGCTCGTAGTTCGCGATCAGGTCGCGGAACAGCGAGACGTCCTCGGTGGCCAGCGTGGTGGTGATCTTGTCCGCGAACTTGCCGAGGCGCAGCTCGTTGATCTTCTCCGTGGAGGGCAGCTGCATCTGCTCGACCGGCTGGCGGGTCGCCTTCTCGATCGAACGGAGCAGGTACTTCTCACGAGGGGTGATGAAGAGGATCGCGTCGCCGGAACGGCCCGCGCGGCCGGTACGGCCGATGCGGTGCACGTAGGACTCGGTGTCGTGCGGGATGTCGTAGTTGACGACGAGCGAGATGCGCTCCACATCGAGGCCACGGGCAGCGACGTCCGTGGCGACGAGGATGTCGATCTTGCCGTCGCGCAGTGCCTCGACGGTGCGCTCGCGCTGCTGCTGGGGGATGTCTCCGTTGATGGCGGCAGCCGAGAAGCCCCGTGAACGCAACTTGTCCGCCAGGTCTTCGGTCGCCATCTTGGTGCGGACGAAGGCGATGATGCCGTCGTAGTCCTCCACCTCGAGGATGCGGGTCATCGCGTCGAGCTTGTGCGGGCCCATGACCTGCAGGTAGCGCTGACGCGTGTTGGTGCCCGTCGTCGTCTTGCCCTTGACCGAGATCTCGGCGGGGTCGTTCAGGTACTTCTTGGCGATGCGGCGGATGGCCGGGGGCATCGTCGCCGAGAACAGTGCAACCTGCTTCTCCGCCGGGGTCGAGGCGAGGATCTTCTCGACGTCCTCGGCGAAGCCCATGCGCAGCATCTCGTCGGCCTCGTCGAGCACCACGTACTCGAGGTTGGACAGATCGAGCGAGCCCTTCTCGATGTGGTCGATGACGCGACCCGGGGTGCCGACGACGACCTGCGCGCCGCGGCGGAGCCCGTTCAGCTGGGGGCCGTAGGGCGATCCGCCGTAGACCGGGAGGACGGTGAAGCCCTCCATGTGCTTGGCGTAGGAGGTGAAGGCCTCCGCGACCTGGAGCGCGAGCTCGCGGGTCGGTGCGAGGACCAGGACCTGCGTGTTCTTGCTCGGGCCGCCGTTGACGTCGGCGAGCTCGGCCATCTTGGACAGCGCGGGGATGGCGAATGCGGCGGTCTTGCCGGTGCCGGTCTGCGCGAGTCCGACGACGTCGCGACCCTCGAGCAGCGCGGGGATGGTCGCTGCCTGGATGGGTGAGGGCTTCTCGTAGCCGACGTCTGCCAGGGCGGCGAGGACGCGCCCGTCGAGCTTCAGGTCGGTGAAGCGGATCTCCACGGCGTCGTCGTCTGCCGGTGCTGCCGGGGCCGTCGCGGTCTCGTCGGTGACGGGCGTGGAGTCGGTGATCTGTTCGGACAGGTTTTCAGGCACGGGAAATAATCCTCCAGGTAGGTGCCGGACGGCCCTGGCAGGATGGAGCCCGCAGTGCCGAATGAACGTAGGAATTCGGCACTGTTTCAATCCCGGCGCCGAACTCCGGGCCACACGGTTCTCTCTGCTCTCTCAGCAGTGACGTGTGACGTTTCTTCTAGCCGGCGCTCCCTGATGAATCTGCTCGCGAGTCTGTGCTCCGAGCCCCAACACAACCAATCCGGCCCGAAAGGGCGGATATAAAGGGAATACCGGTGTGGGGGATGCTCCCAGTCTACGGCACGCAGGCATCGCACCGCGCCACGAGGCCGACGACGGACGGGTGACGTTCGGCACGTCAGGCCGGGGTCGCGACCCTCAGTGCCTGCAGGGCGGCCTTGCGCACCTGCGGCGTGAGCGTCAGGGAGCCGTCCGTCGCGGCATCGAGGAGCGCCAGGGCCCTGGGCTCGTCGAGGCCGGCGTAGACCTGGGCGGCGGTGACCCCGTGGTCCGGGACGCTGTGGACCCGGACGGTGTCCCCGGCCGTGATGCTGCCCTTCACCACCACGCGCAGGTAGGTGCCCACACGGTTGGCCTCACTGAAGCGCTTCACCCAGGACTTCTCCCCCAGGTATCGCGCGAAGTTCACGCATGGTGTCCGCGGCATGGTGGCCTCGAGGACCACCGTCTCCCCCACGCTCCACCGTTCGCCGATGACCGCGTTCGAGGCGTCGATGCCGGCGACGCGGAGATTCTCGCCGAAGAGCCCCGGCGAGATGTCCCGCCCCAGCTGTGCAGCCCAGAAGTCGGCATCATCCTGCGAATAGGCATAGACGGCCTTCGTGGGCCCGCCGTGGTGCTTGCGGCTGGCCTGGATGTCTCCCGTGAGTCCCAGCGGGTGGACGTTCACCGGCCCCGCCACGGCCCGCTTGTCGATCGCGGTCACGCCGGTCGAGTCCCGGGTGGGCAGGAGTTCGTGTACGCGGCATACCGCGAGGAGGGTGCCGGAGGTCATGGCGTCCATCCTAGGTCGCCGGCAGGGCACAGCCGGGGAACCCGGCGACGACGGCACCCACGGCTCGGGTTCGGGCACCATATCGCCCTCCATGACGAGCCGCATCGCGCACTGCTGGGCGGCGCCGCGTTGCCGGAGCCCTGCACCGACGGCCCGCCCGCCCAGGCCATCAGCGGTGCGGGGTGCCCGGGACGACGTCGTCGGGCGCTGTCGGGCGGTGTGCCCTGGACGCGCCGTGGCCCGACCCTGCGGGTACCGGCAAGGACCGGCGCGCACGGGACAGAAGGACCCAGAAGACGGTGATCGCGAGCGCGCAGAAGACACCCGCGCTGGAGGCCATGAGCCAGCCCGTGGTGAGCTGCGAGTTCAGGTCCTCGGCACCGAGGAGCAGGCCGATCGTCTTGGGCGAGTAGATGAAGACGACGAGCGTGACTACGCACAGGACCGTCGCGACCGTCCGGTAGGTCGACAACCGCGCAGGGAGGCGGGCGGCCTGGCCGGCGAGGACCGCGAGGACGACGACGATCCAGACCCAGTGGTGGGACCACGAGATCGGCGAGATGAGCAGCATCAGCAGCGAGGTCATCGCGGTGGGCAGGAACCGGTCGCCCTGGTGCTTCGAGGCCCGGATGACGTAGGCGGTTGCCCCGACGAGCAGGAGGGAGACCACCAGCCACGGGACGGTGGAGGGAAAGTCGGAGCCCAGGAAGTGCAGGATGGCACCGCGGACCGAGAGGTTGTCCACATACCCCTCACCACCGATGCGCCCGGTGTCCCGCAGCATCTGGAGCCAGTAGGTCAGGGACTCCCGCGGCAGGAGGAGGAAGCCGAGGGCGATGGTCCCGAAGAAGCCGCCCGCCATGGTGAACAGCTGCTTCCATTCGCCGCGGACGAGGAAGTACAGGCCGAAGACCAACGGCGTCAGCTTGATCCCGGCCGCAATGCCGGTGAGCAGTCCCGTCGGCATCCGGCGGTGCGGCCCCGAGAGGAGATCGACGGCGATCATGGCGAAGAGCACGATGTTGATCTGCGAGAAGGCCATGGTCTCCCGCCAGGGGCCGAGCAGGCACACGAGGCCGGTTCCCGCGATCGCGAGCGGCAGGGCGGTCGGGTGACGGAGCACGTCACGGACGGCGGAGAAGCCGCCGAGGTAGCGGGTGATCAGCAGCGACGTCGCACCCGCGATCGCGACGGACAGCGCGACGAAGAGGGCGGCCCCCGTCTCGGCGCTCACCAGCGTCAGCACGGTGAACGCCAGCGCCGCGAACGGCGGGTAGGTGAAGAGCAGGGAGCCCTCGCCCTCCCCGAACGACCGCGAGTACAGCGACCCGTCGGCGTCGACCACGGACTGTCCGCCCATGCGGTACACCCGGAAGTCGAGGCCGATGAAGTCCGCCCAGGCGAACGCCCAGGCTGCCAGTGCTGCGGCCACCACCACCGCGGCCACCAGGCCCAGCGCCCGCATCCTCGCCGTCATCGGAGCGCTGCGGTGGCTCATGCTTCTCCATTCGAGGGATCGGGTTGTGGAACCGGCCCGGGAAGCCCGACGAACGGCTCATCCAGTGTAGGCACGCCCCGGCATACCGTCCCGCGTGCCGATATGGTGGAAATCACCCACCCCCTGTGAAAGGTCTCCTCCCGATGTCGCACTCCAGCGGAAACACCGCGCCCGTCACCGCCATCACCAACGCGCACGTCGTCCCGATCGACGGCGAGCCCTTCGACGGCACCGTCGTCGTCGAGGACGGCCGCATCACGGCCCTCGGCACGTCCGTCTCCGCGCCCGACGGCGCAACCGTCGTCGACGCAGCCGGCAAGTGGCTGCTGCCCGGTTTCGTCGATGCCCACGTCCACCTGGGCACGCATGAGGAGGGCGAGGGCTCCGCGGGCGACGACACCAACGAGATGACCAACCCGAACACCGCCGGCGTCCGCGCGATCGACGCGATCAACCCCTTCGACCCGGGGTTCGACGACGCCCTGGCAGGCGGCGTGACGACCGTGAACGTGAACCCGGGGTCCGGCAATCCGATCGGCGGGCTGGCCGTCGCCCTCCACACGCACGGCCGGTACCTGGAGGAGATGGTGCTGCGCTCCCCCAGCGGCCTGAAGTCGGCGCTGGGCGAGAACCCGAAGCGCGTGTACGGGGGCAAGGACAAGACGCCGTCGACCCGTCTCGGCACTGCGCTCGTGATTCGCGAAGCGTTCATGAAGGCCCAGAACTATATGGGCAAGGCCGACGAGAACGCCCGCGACCCGCACCTCGAGGCACTCGCCATGGTGCTGCGCCGCGAGATCCCGTGGCGCCAGCACGCACACCGGGCCGACGACATCGCGACTGCGATCCGGATCGCCGACGAGTTCGGGTACGACCTCGTCCTGGATCACGGCACCGAGGCGCATCTGCTCGCTGACGTTCTCGCGGAGCGCGGGACCCCGGTGCTGATCGGCCCCCTCTTCACCACGAAGTCCAAGGTGGAGCTGCGCGGCCGTTCGATCGCCAACCCCGGCAAGCTCGCCAGGGCCGGTGTCGAGATCTCGATCATCACGGACCACCCGGTCATCCCGATCAACTTCCTCGTGCACCAGGCGACGCTGTCCATCAAGGAGGGCCTCGACCGCGAGACGGCGCTGCGCTCCATCACCATCAATCCGGCGAAGGTCCTCGGGCTGGCCGACCGCCTCGGCTCGCTCGCCGTCGGCAAGGACGCGGACCTCGTGCTGTGGAGCGGTGACCCGCTCGATGTCATGCAGCGAGCCCTGCAGGTCTGGATCGGTGGCACGGAGGTCTACTCCTACGACACCGAGACCCGCACCGGCACCGTCGCACCGCGGGTCTAGGGACTCTCCTTGGCGAAGCCCCTGCCGCCACGGCCGTTCACCCTGCGCGCCGCCGTCGTGCTGTGGCTCGCGATCGCGGTCCTGCTGCTCGTCGCTGCCGGCACCTTCATCACGTCGGCCGCCGTACAGGACGCCGACCGCGCAGGGTTCATCGGCCTCGGTGCGCTCTTCGGGGCTCTCGCCGTCCTGCAACTGGTCCTCCTGCTCCCGCTGCGCCGGGGCAGGAGGAGCGCCCGCGAGCTGCTGAGCACCGTCGGTATCATCGCGGGCGTCCCGATCGTGGTCCGCGGGACGCCCGGACTGTCGCTGATCGCGGGGGCGATGCTCGTCGCCGTCCTGCTCATGTGGCTGCCGCAGAGCAGTGACTACTTCCAGCTGACGCAGCCGAAGGCGAAGAAGCGCCTGCGGCTGCCAGGATCCAGGTAGCCGCGCGACGGCGCGGCACGGTCATCCTCCGACCGTTACCCGGGCAGGAAGTCACCCACCGGCCCGTCGAGCCACTGAAACTGGGAAAAGCATGTGAACGGTTCACCACTGACGGGTGAACCGGAGTTGAACGGGTAGCGTGACGATACTAGGATCTTCCGAACCCGGGAACGGGTGCATTGTCAAGGGTGTACGGCGAACACGCGGGCATCTGGAACGCGAGGTGGCGCATGTCTGACCCGATTCTTCCCCGGACCCGATGGGTCGGCGTCACTGCGGGACGCGTCCTGCTCTACGTGCTCCTCTGGGCCGGACTCGCGCTGCTCATCGCGGCCGCCGGCATCCGTTTCCTCTGGGGGGAGATCTCCGTCAACCAGATGCTCCTCAACCTCGTCTCCGTGGAGACCGATGGTGGGGGCGGCTCGATCGTCTGGTTCGGCATCCTGGGCGTCGGAGTCCTGCCCCTCCTGATCACCGCCGGGGTCGCCGTGTGGCAGCACATGCGACGTCGCCGCCTCCGCGAGAGCGAGGGGACTCGGCGCCCAGCGTGGGTCGGACGCACCGTGTCCACGGCCCTGGTCGCAACGGTGGCCGTCGGCGGCACCACCGCCTTCAGCAGCGCCGTGGGGATGGGCGACTACATCAAGGCGGCGAGTTCCGAGTACGACCTCGGCGAGTACCACGTGGATCCCGTCGTCACCGGTCACGGGCAGAAACGCAATCTCGTGCTGATCTACCTGGAATCGGGCGAAGCCACCCTCGCCGACGACCAGCTCTTCGAGAAGGACGCGTTCGTGCCCCTGAAGGACGCCACGAAGGCCGAGGACGGCTGGCAGAGTATCGACGATCTCCAGCAGTACAGGGGTGGAGGCTGGACCATGGCCGGCCTCGCCTCGACCCAGTGCGGCATCCCGTTGAAGGGCGGCGGTCCCGCCGCGACGAGCGGCTCCCCCAACGAGCTCGGCAATGACGTCGACACCTACCTGGGAGGGACGACGTGCCTCGCCGACGTCCTGGCGACGCACGGTTACAAGAGCGTGTTCATGGGCGGTGCCAATGCCGCCTTCGCTGCGAAGGAGACGTTCCTCCGCAGCCACGGGTACTCCGAGGTGAAGGATCTCGCCGACTGGCGTGCAGCCGGCGAACCCGTCACGAGTTTCCGCAGCGACTGGGGCCTGAGCGATCAGCGCCTCCTGGCCCGCGCCCGGGACGAGGTCGATGCGCTGCACGCGGAGGCGGAGGCAACCGGCACCCCCTTCAACCTGTCCATCCTGACGCTGGACACCCACGAGCCGGTGCACGTCTACGACTACTGCCCGGTGGACACGCAGAACGCGGTCACGTCCGTGTTCGCCTGCTCCATGACCGAGGTGGCCGGTTTCGTGGACCATCTGGACGAGCAGGGCTACCTCGAGGACACCGCCGTGGTGATCATGGGTGACCACCTCAAGCACATGAACGCCGGAGACGCCTTCCACGAGCAGCTGGACGACCACCCCAACCGGACGATCTTCAACCGGATCTGGATCCCGGGCGCCACGGGCGACACCGGTGACAGCACGCTCCGCCCCGGCATCGACCAGCTGAACATGTACCCGACCCTCCTGGAGGCCGCGGGCCTGACCCTGCAGGACGGGCAGGCGGGGATCGGGGTGTCCGCCTTCGCTGCGACGATCCCGGACGAGTCGGCGCAGGCCATGAGGCCGGGTCCCTACGCCGAACTGCTGGACTCGCGCTCCGCGAACTTCTACGCCGACGCCTGGACCGCCGCTCCGTAGCACCGGCGGATCAGGCCGGTCGCACCACCCCTGGGAGCAGCGGGTGAGCGTGTGGCACCGGGACATGGAGAAGGCCCCTTCCTGAGAAGGAGCCTTCTGCGTGCGGTCTAGCGGAGGGCCGCGATGGCCTGTTCGAGGTCGCCGATCAGATCCTCGACATCCTCGATGCCGACGGACAGGCGGATGAGGTTCTCGGGGACCGCCAGCTCGGTGCCCTTCACCGACGCATGCGTCATGTCGCTCGGGTAGTTCATGAGCGACTCGATGCCGCCGAGGGACTCCGCGAGCGTGAACACGTGCGTGGACTCGGCGACCTTCTTCGCCGCCTCCGCGCCGCCCTTGAAGGTCACGGAGATCATGCCACCGAAGTCCTTCATCTGGGCTGCGGCGAGATCGTGGCCGGGGTGCTCCGGCAGACCGGGGTAGAGCACGCGCTCCACCTCGTCCTGCTCCTGCAGCCAGCGGGCGATCGCCGTCGCGTTCGAGGAGTGGCGGTCCATGCGGACGCCGAGGGTCTTGAGGCCGCGGGTGGTCAGCCAGGCCTCCATCGGCGCGGACACGGCCCCGACGGCGAACTGCACGAAGCCCACCTTCTCGGCGAGCGCGTCGTCGTTCACGACGACGGCCCCGCCGCTGGCGTCGGAGTGCCCACCGATGTACTTCGTGGTCGAATGCACGACGACGTCGGCCCCGAAGACGAGTGGCTGCTGCAGGTACGGCGAGGCGAACGTGTTGTCGACGACGAGCAGGGCTCCCGCCTCGTGCGCGAGGTGGGCCGTGGCCGCGATGTCGGTGATCTTCATCATCGGGTTGGACGGCGTCTCGACCCAGACCATCTTCGTGTTGTGCGCCGCGATGGCCGCCTCGACGGCGGCGGTGTCCGCCATGTCCACGGCGGTGTTCGTGATGCCCCACTCGGAGAGGACGCGGTCGATCAGGCGGTAGGTGCCGCCGTAGGCGTCGTTGCCGAGCACGATGTGGTCGCCCGGACGCAACGCGGCTCGGATCAGGGCGTCCTCCGCGGCGAGGCCCGAGGAGAAGCTGAAGGCGTGCTTCCCCCCTTCCAGCGCCGCGATCTGGACCTGCAGCGCATCCCGGGTGGGGTTGGTACCGCGGCCGTACTCGTAGCCGTTCCGCAGTTGGCCGATGCCATCCTGCGCGAACGTGGTCGTCTGGTACAGGGGCGGGATGACCGCTCCGGTCGTCGGATCGGGGGTCTGGCCTGCGTGGATGGCCCGGGTGTTGAAGCCCTGGGCGTCAGAGTGCGTCACGATGCTCCTGGAGTTCGGCGGTTACTTGCTCATGTAGGTCAGCACGTCGTGGCGGGTAAGAATTCCCACCGGCGCGCCGACGGAGGTCACCATCAGCGTGTCGTGGTGCTCGAGCCGCTCGCGGGCCGTGTCGACGGGTTCGAGCGACCCGATGAGGGGCAGCTTGGCGTCCAGGTGTTCCGAGACCGGGTCCGTCAGCTTGGCCTCGCCGCGGAAGATCTTCGCCGTGAGGGACCGTTCGTCGATCGACCCGAGCACCTCACCCATCTTGACCGGCGGGGCCTGCGACAAGACGGGGATGCTGGACACGCCGTATCGGCCCATGACCGAGATGACGTCGCGCACCGTCTCGGTGGGGTGCGCGTACACGAAATCGGGCAGGACGCCGCTCTTGGCGCGCAGCACCTCCCCCACGTGCTCGCCCTCACCGCCGTCCATGAAGCCGTAGGACTTCATCCACTCGTCATTGAAGATCTTGCCGAGGTAGCCGCGGCCGCCGTCGGGCAGGAGGACCACGACGACGTCGTCCTCCGTCAGGTCCTTCGCGACGCGCAGCGCGGCGACGACGGCCATGCCGCACGACCCACCGACCAGCAGGCCCTCCTCGCGGGCGAGGCGTCGGGTCATCGCGAAGCTCTCGGCGTCGGTGACGCCGTGGATCTCGTCCGGCACGGAAGGGTCGTAGGAGTCCGGCCACATGTCCTCGCCGACCCCCTCGACGAAGTAGGGGCGGCCGGTGCCGCCGGAGTAGATGGAGCCGTCCGGGTCCGCACCGATGATCCGGACGGGGCCGCCCTCGCGGTCGGCGGAGACCTCCTTGAGGTACCGGCCCGTCCCGGTGATGGTCCCGCCCGTACCGACGCCGGTGACGAAGTGCGTCAGTGTGCCGTCGGTGTCGTTCCAGATCTCTGGCCCGGTGGTCTCGTAGTGGCTGAGCGGACCGTTCTGGTTGGAGAACTGGTCCGGCTTGTAGGCGCCGGGGATCTCGCGGACGAGGCGGTCCGAGACACCGTAGTAGGACTCCGGGCTGTCCGGGGCGACGGCCGTGGAGGTGACCACGACCTCCGCGCCGTACGCCTTCAGGACGTTGCGCTTGTCCTCGCCCACCTTGTCGGGCACCACGAACACGCATTTGTAGCCGCGCTGCTGGGCGACGAGGGCGAGGCCGACACCGGTATTCCCGGAGGTCGGTTCGACGATGGTGCCGCCGGGCTTGATCTTTCCCTCGGCCTCTGCGGCGTCGATGATCTTCGCCGCGATGCGGTCCTTCACCGACCCGCCGGGGTTGAGGTATTCGACCTTCGCGAGAACGGTGGCCCTGATGCCCTCGGTGACGGAATTGAGCCTGACCAGCGGGGTGTTGCCGATCAGGTCGACGATGGAATTGGCGTACTTCATGGTTACAAAGCTACCGGCTGGCTCCCCCAACCTCCGCGCCGCGGTTACGCTGCGGGTCGTACGACGGTATGACGACGGCTCGGCGCCACCGTCCCGTCCTAGCGACCCTCGGCAGACAGCTCCCACTGGCGGGCTCCGGCGCCGGCTGCACCGAGGGATTCGACGACGCTCCGGGTGCGCTCCCGAACGGCTGCCTCCTGCTCGGGCGACGAGCAGGCGCCGACCGGCCGGTCCGGAGCGAGGGAGCACCAACGATAGGGGCCGCTGACGATCAGGGACGGCAGCCAGTCCAGCCCCGAGACCGACCAGGTGCCCGCATCGTCTCGGCTGAGGCGGGCCCGGACCATCAGCCCCTCGTTGTTGACGTCATGGACCGGTGACAGCTCCGTGACACCGTTCCCGAGGCCGTACACGATCCAGGTGCCCTTGTACCGCTCGATGGGCAGGACCGAGTGGGTGTGATGGCCGTAGATGAAGTCAACCTGGCCGCTGTCGGCGAGCGCATGCGCGATCTCGGCCTGCTGGGCGTTCGGCGTCGAGGCGTATTCGTCGCCCGCGTGCACTGCCGCGATCACCACGTCCGCTCCCTGCGCCCTGGCGGTCCGTGCCTTGGCGATCATCGTCGGCGCATCGAGCAGGTCCACCCGCCAGGGCTGATCGGGGACGGCCCCGTTCAGACCGTAGGTCGCTTCGATGACCGCCACCTTCACCCCCGCGCGATCGAGGATCAGGATCTCCTCCGCGTCCGCGGCACTGGCGTACGAGCCGGTGTGTTCGAGGCCCTCCGCGTCCAGGGCTGCGAGCGTCCGCTCGACGCCCTCGGGTCCCCAGTCCAGGGAGTGGTTGCTGGCGGTCGTGCAGGCGTCGTAGCCGACGTCCCTGGCGGCGCCGATGATCTGTGGGGGGACGTTGAACCGCGGGTACCCCGCGAAGGGTCCGTCGGCGTCGGCCACCGGCGTCTCGAGGTGGCAGATCCCCAGCGTGGCATCCGAGAGGTACGGGCGCTGGGCCGCGAGCAGCGGCTCGAAGTCGAGCGGAAGCTTCCCCGTCACCGCCGCATCCACCGCTGCCTGCTCCCACAGCTGCGGATGGACCAGGAGGTCCCCGGTGAGGACGATACTCGCGCAGTCCTCGCACGCCTCGGCAGTCGGCACCGGCACTGGAGTCGGAGCCGTCGACTCCCGGTCCGCACCCGTCGCCCGTGGTGCCGGGGTCTCCGCCGCGCCGCCGGACCCGTTCCCCGCGCAGCCGCCGCACAGAAGAGCCACCCACAGGAGGACGACGAGACGCATCGCCCTGCTCGGCATCGGACGGCGCACGTCAGGCAGGACCGAGGAGATTCTCCTCACCCGATCCCTGAGCCAGCTGTTGTCCTCATGACGATTCCACCGCATTCGATGCTACTCCCGTGTGGACGGTGGGAGGGCGGTCGTGTCCACGCAGGCCCTGCGTAGCGGTCACGGACCCGCGCTGGTAGCCTCGGCGCCCGTTGCCGCAGGAGGGAGCGTTCCTTACACCGGACCGTCCGAACCCCGTGGCACGATTGACGTATGACCATCGCTCCCGCCGTCGTGCCGTCGGGCGCCGAGGCCACGGAGTGGGTGCCCGACGGCCCGTACAGCCTGGCCAGGACGATCGGCACCCTGCAGTGCGGGCCACACGACCCGTCCTTCATCGTGCAGGGCCCCGACCACTGGCTCGCGTTCCGGACCGCCGACGGCCCGGTCACGCTGGCCCTGCGCCAGCGCGGGTCACTGAACGAGAGCCGCGTCCAGGCGACGGCGTGGGGACCCGGCGCGGCCTGCGCGCTCTCCTCCGTTCCCCGGCTGCTCGGCGCCGACGACGACTGGAGCGCCTTCGACGCCTCGGAGTTCCGGGCCACCCTCCCCGATCTGGCCCGCAAGGGCCGGTACCTCGCTCCCGGACTGCGCCTGCCGTCGTCCGGGCGCATGCTCGACACGGTCGCGCGCGCGGTCCTCGAGCAGAGGGTGACCGGCATCGAGGCCAAGCGTGCCTGGCGCTATCTGCTGCTCCGGTACGGGGATGCCGCCCCCGGCGCCGGCGGGGCCGCACCCGCTGCGCTCCGTCTCCCGCCGACCGCCGAGCAGTGGCGCCGGGTCCCGTCCTGGGAATGGCACAAGGCCGGCGTCGACGCCCAGCGCTCCTCCACCGTCCTGAAGGCGGCCCATGTGGCGACCGGCCTCGAGCGCCTGGCGTCGCTGCCGGGAGGCGACGCCGTCCGGACCGGCCTGCGGTCCGTGTCGGGGATCGGCGTCTGGACGGTGGCCGAAGTGGTGCAGCGGACGCACGGCTGCCCCGACTCCATCTCGGTGGGCGACTACCACCTCGCCGCCTACGTGGGCGCCGCGCTCACCGGCCGACGCACCGACGACGCCGGCATGATCGAACTCCTGAAGCCGTGGAAGGGCCAGCGCCAGCGCGTGGTCCGCTCCCTCTATGCCAGCGGATTCCGCAAGCCCACGTTCGGTCCGCGGCTCTCGCCCGAGGACCACCGCCGGCGCTGATCCAGCAGTGACCCCTGCATCGGCCGACCGGTGCGGGCCTGCACCGATGCGGGCCGGTTCCGCTGCGGGGTGCGGGGCAGGTTAGGGCATGACCCGTAGTGGTCCGGCGGACCGGCGGACCACCGCTAGGGTTGGAGGATGAGCCAGCCCGTAGACGTCACAGCAGTGTTCACCCCGCTCGACGGCGAATTCTTCCGTGTGAAGCTCGCCCTCGACATCGCCATCGAACAGGTGGTGGAGGAGCCCGGCTGCATCCGCTACGAGATCACGGACGCCCAGGAGGACCGCATCGTGCTCACCGAGCAGTGGGAGTCCACCGAGCTCCTCGACCAGCACCTGCGCGGCCCCGCCGTCCAGGACCTCGGCGAGTCCCTGAGCGCCCTGCTCGCCCGGCCGGTCGACGTCGTACGCTCCGACCAGGCCTGACCGCGCGCCGCTGCACCGACGAAGAAGCCCCGCACTCGATGGAGTGCGGGGCTTGCCTCGTTCCGGGGGCGACTACTGACCGTCGGCGGCTGCGGGCCCGTCGGCCTGCTGCTGGGCGATCTGCTCGTGCACGGCCTTCATGTCCAGGCCCTTGACGGCGTCGACGAGTTCGCCGAACTGGGTCGCATTCAGGGCGCCGGGCTGCGAGAAGACGAGCACCTTCTCGCGGAACGCCATCAGCGTGGGGATGGAGGTGATGCCCGCGGCCGCGGCGAGCGACTGCTCCGCCTCGGTGTCCACCTTCGCGAAGGTGACGTCCTCGTGCTGCTGCGACACGGCATCGTACACCGGCGCGAACTGCTTGCACGGGCCACACCATTCGGCCCAGAAGTCCACGAACACGATGTCGTTACCCTCGATGGTTTCTGGGAAGCTTGCCTCAGTGATATTGATTGTCGACATCCTTCAACGCTAGCGACCGAGCGCAGCCATGTCAGGTGTGTTCGCTACCGATGAAGACCCAGCACCACCGATCCCGGAGGCACACATGACCGACGACCCCTATGATCTCGCGCGGTTCGTCGCGGCCCAGGACGCCCAGGGTACCTACGCGCAGGCCCTGGCCGAGCTGAACCGGGGCCGGAAGACGAGCCACTGGATGTGGTTCGTCTTCCCCCAGATCGCAGGTCTCGGCAGCAGTCCGACGGCGGTCCGGTACGCCGTCGCGTCACTCGACGAGGCGGAGGCCTATCTGTCGCATCCCGTGCTCGGGCCCCGGCTGATGGAGAGCACGCAGGCCCTCCTCAGCCTCGACGGCAACGACCCCGTGGCGGTGTTCGGCGGGATCGACGCGCGCAAGCTGCAGTCCTGCATGACGCTGTTCAACCGGGCTGCGCCCCAGGAGCCGTGGTTCCAGGCGGTGCTGGACCGCTACTACGGCGGAGTCGAGGACCCGGCGACGACGTCGATCCTCGCCGGCTGACGCCGTCGGGCCTGCCCCCCCTACCCGAGGGAGTGGTTGATCTTCTCGATGACGGGCAGCGCCGCGGCGAGCGTCGCCCGCTCCTCGTCGTCGAGCCGGTCGAGCAGCGCCGCCACACGCGCGTTGCGGCGCCGGCCGGCCTCCTCCCAGGCTGCGCGGCCCTGCTCGGTGAGCTGGACCAGGACGGCACGGGAGTCGGTCGGATCCGGCCGGCGGTCGACGAGGCCGGCCTGCTCGAGCTTGATGATCTGCTCGGTGGCGGACGGGACCCGGATGCCGAGATTCGCGGCGACCCGGCTCACGCGCAGCGGGGCGTCCGCCGCCATGCCGAGCGTGCTCAGCTGCATCGTGGTGATGTCGCTCTCGCTGTCCATGGAACGGCTCAGGTAGACGGCGTGGCGCAGCGTGGTGCGGAAGGACTGCGCGAGGGCCAGGAGGTCCCGGTCCGAGGTATCGGGGCTCATGATGAGGCAGCCTAACATTATGGGTGTCAGGCGGACGCCGCCACTCGTGCCGTACCGCGGTGGACGACACCGACCGGAAGGGGAACCATGCAGGAGGAGATTCCGTGATGCGCGCCGGCCTGGTAGGCGTGGACGATCCGCTCGCCTTTCTCACCGGCGCCTGGGCCACGGAACGGACCCTCCTGGACCGGTCGGGCGGCGGGACGGGCACCTTCACGGGCACCACGATCTTCACGCCCGACGACGGCGGCCTGTGCTGGGACGAGGAGGGCCTCGTGCGCTTGCCCCACTTCCACGGCACGGCCTCGCGCTCGTACCGCGTTGTCGCCGACCGCACCGGGATGGTGGTGACCTTCCCGGATGGACGGGTGCTGTGCCGTCTCGATCTCCGCACGGGGACGGCACGCGACGAGCACCTCTGCACCCCTGACACCTACCGGGTGGACTTCGCCGTGCCGTCGCCCGACACCGTGCGGTACACCTGGGACGTAACCGGACCGGCGAAGGACCTCCTGCTGACCACCACGCTCACGCGCCGGGGCTGAACTACTGGCCCGTCAGGGAATCCCGGGCGCGCGGCGCGTCCGGCGCGGCCCGGTGGGGACGGCGCTTGAGTGCGGGCAGCTCGAACAGCAGCGTCACTGACGCGTGCTCCCGCCGGGAGTACGCCCAGGCGAGCCCGCCGGGGATCCCCACCCCGGCGAGCAGGAGCACCGGCAGCAGCCACGTCCCGGTGACACCGATGGCGTCCGCGAGCGCGAGCACGCCCATGATGGGTCCGAGGTGCACGACATAGAAGACGATGGAGTGTCGCCCGACGAACTCCAGGGCCGCCGTCGCCCGGTTGTTGCCGAGCCGCGGGAAGAGCCAGCACACGACACCGAGCGCGCCCAGCACGCCCCAGGCGAATTCCGACCGGTAGAGCACGTCCCTGCCCTCGACGTTGAGGACGCCCACAGTGATGGCCGAGGCTGCCGCCAGCGCCAGCACCCACAGCTTGCCGATGGCACGTTCCACCATGCCCGCGTGCTGCGCGCACCACGCGCCGAAGAAGAAGAAGGCGGCGAGGAAGGTCATCGTCGCGGGACGGCCGCCGTCCGGGAGCACGAGTGACGCGGCGAGGGTTGCACCAGCGACCCCCAGCGGAGGGATGCGTCGCAACGGGTAGGCGGCGGCGTAGAAGATGAGGATGAACCACAGGTACCAGAGGTAGGTCGGCGAGAGGTAGGCGATCTCTGCGACAGCGCCTGGGCTGAGGCCGCCGGTCGCGGTGAGGATGATCAGCGACCAGAGGAGGTACGGCCACGCCACCAGCGAGAGCTTGCCGGCGAAATAGGTACGGGCGGGCTTGGCCACCGACCGCGGCAGCAGGATGCCGGAGAGGAACATCAGCACGGGCATGCGGAAGGGCTCGAGGAAGAGGTTGACCTGGTCGAGGCCGGGCGTCGGCCCGGCCGTCATCCTGAGAGCTTCGCCGGCGTGGAGCAGGACGACAAGGAGGATGGCGACGCCGCGAAGGCTGTCCAGCCATCCGATTCGAGCCTGTGTGGTGCTGCTGATCGTGGTCCCCCGCCGTCGAGCGTCAACTGTACGCATGCACAGGGAGTTCGTCGGACCCGCCCGGGGGGATTGCCCACGTCGACGATCCGTGCCGGGCGGCTGGCATCGGAAGCGTCAACGGCGAAGGGCCCGCTCCGGTTGGAGCGGGCCCTTCTCTTGCTGTGGCAGATGAGGGATTCGAACCCCCGTAGGCGTTGCCAGCTGATTTACAGTTGCCACTTCCCAATGGTCACCCGTGGCCCGCAAGCATCAGCAGCGCCACTTCCTCCCCTGAACGCTGCGAGAACTTGCCCCTCAGTGATCTCCTTTGTGCTGGGTTGGCTTCCTCTTCCCCATCATTTCCCCAGCACTATGACAGCGCCACACAAGACATCCTCCGAGGGACTCCCGCGCGCCGCTCCGGATCAAGCTCCGCTACGCCAGCCCTGGCCAGGGCCGGTTGACGCCAGTCCCACTAACCCATGGGCACATTGCTGCCGGGCCAGACGCGTCCCTGAATGAGGCATAGTGCCTACGCTTCGCCTCAATTAACTTCCAAACGATGTGTACGCCGCGGGCCAGGGAGGTGGCTGCAGCTGATGCAGTCCTCGTTCGGCAGGGAAGAGAGCCAGAGCCACCGCAACGTCGATCCGCTTCGGCTACTCAGCCTCAACCTACGTCAAGAGTCATTTCACGTCGCGGCGTTGCTTTGCTGGTAGGCCAATGGACACCCGCCGCGCCTAGTTCACGCTTTCCAAGCACTGGCTCTTCTACAATCCTACCGAGCAGCGCAGCCTGCGAAGGCTCGAGATCGACCAGCCTTGTTAGTACCGCAAGAAGTTCAGTCAACTCCAACGACCATTCTGCTGGCCAATCCTCCTGGACTATCAGATCGAGATCAGAAACACCCTTCGTGATCGGTGACTTGAGGCGGTACTTGAACCAAGTCTCAATTATATTCTTTCCTCCAACCTCGTAATCTCGAACCGCTTGGGTCACGCCATGCCATTCGCCCTTGATTCCTACATGCAGAACCTCTGAAGTGGAGTCATAACTGATGCTCTCTGGCATCTCATCCACCGACTTCTGATAGGAGGGCAGTTTGAGTCGGGAGGATGACACGATAGAGGCATCTTCTTGGCCGTCAACGTAAGACTCCCCATAGGTGTGTAGCCAAAGAACAACTTTGCCTAGTCGAACTGCCTCCGTCCACAATTCCCCGTTCGAGGTAAACGGAATCCGAATGCCCGGAGTCATAAGCTCTTCAGCAAACTGGACCGTAAACCCGGGATGACTGGCGACACCGGCAATGTAGGCAAGAACATCTTGTGCTGAAACTGACTTACCTAAGATATTTGTAAGCGTCGCTGTCAGCCCTTTCACGATATTAGGTTCTCCGTTAGGGTGAAGCAACGGCAGTACTCGTCCGCCGCGCATATTGAAGTGATGCATGTCAGGCACCAAATTGGTAAATGTGAGCGCCGGACCCCCTTCAATAGTCGAGGTGTGCTGCTCGGTAACAAACACTTGATCGGCACCCCGACTCTCCCACAGGTGCGGGCGGGGATTATGAATTACGCGCTTGTCCGCAATAACCCACTGACGATCGAAGGATCGATACCCAATCCTTTCGTACGGTGGTTCTATGAGGCCCAATTCCTTATCGAACGGCTGGGTTGGATCGACCGCTGTCTTCACAGATGGCAGGTAATTTTGTCCCTTGCCGAGATGTGTGTCCCGGTTCTCGGTGAAGAGTGCGCTCTTCAACTGCTTGTTCGTTTCGAGCGCGACACATCGCCACCTCTGCCAGAGGACTTGCTTACTTGGCGCATAGACCCAGGTTCGCGCGGCCACCATTCCTTGCTGCCACCATCCGAAAATATCGTGCATGGCCGGGAAATCATCCCAATCGCCTTGCGCGGCAGCAGTAAACGGGGAGGTCCACCCGGTTCTGGCGTTCTTCCAAAGCGGTGAATCCAAAGTAAGTTCACTCAGCTTTGCGAACTTCTCTTCCCGCGTGCCACTCAATGAAATGTACTTTATATCCGCCGGGACACTACTAGAGGTGTTGGAGTCACGAACGAACATTCCAATTCCAACAGGAGTCTCGATAGAGAAAATTGCGTTTTTCTGAGGTGGCCGCTTGTCCTCAGGAGTTAGGTTGATGATCCACCCCTTGGATGCTTGTTGGCGCATGTGACGCCGCATGCCAGCGAAACCAGGACCGGTCAAATAACCCTGCGCAGTGATGAATGAGACTATGCCTGTATCACCATTTGGCTCTTGGGGTGAGTTAGTCGACTCAAAGACTTTCCAAAAGGCCCACCGCCAAAAGTAGACATACAGATTCTTCGCCTTCCGTTCGTATACGCCTTTACCTGCCTCCTTGAAATCCGCCATCAGGGAGTACTCACCTTTGAGGCCATTTCCGTTCTCAACCCAATCCCCTAGGCCGCCAGCATTCTCCATATAGGGTGGGTTGCCGATGACAACTTGGATATTTTTCTCTCGTTTGACTTCGCTTGCTCTCTGGGATTGCTGAGCAATGAGTTGCAAAGCGCTTCCCAAGTTTTGCTGCTTTGACTCTGGATCAGACAAAGTGTTTGTAACGAACAACTGCAGGCCAGCTTTGGGGAGTTTTGCTCCACTTTCTTTTAGTAAACCGGAGATTCGAAGCTCGGCCACGGAGAATGGACCTGACTGCAGTTCGAATCCATACAAGCGGGACATGAGATTGTTCAGCGCTTCGGGAGCTGCCCCTGGGCCGTGGGTCTTACTCGCTTGGTCAGCGGCACGCCGCATAATTGACAAGGGATACGTGCCGGTTCCCATGGCGGGATCAATCACGCTCACTCGAGGATCTCGGAATTTGTCGGGGCGATCCAAAACCTGCTCGAGTACGTCCTCGGTCAGGCGGACCATCTGGTCAACAACTTCGACGGGCGTATAGTACGAGCCCGTTTTTTTCCGTGCCTCATAGTCATAAACCTGAAGGAAGTTTTCGTACAGGTGTAAGTAGACGTCGTTCTTGCCAGTCTCTATATTGGCCCAATTGACTGCGGAAATGACCCTCATCATCAACTCGACGGCAGTCAAGAACTTATCGTCAAGTTGATCAGTGAGTAGTTGAAGGGTGCGGCCCATTAGCGAGTGGCTTTCATGCAAGTCTTTTCCTATGGCATGAAGATCCTCCTTTAGGAGATCAACGCCTTCCGCTTGTGCCAATAACAGCGCAAACGTGATGGACTGAGAGTAACCATCTGCAAATTCTTCGTCAGTGGCCCTGGGGAAAAGGAGGTTACGCCAGTCTGATCGAAGGCCAAGAAATACCTGCTGATCCACCGGTTCGCCCGCTCGAATTCTCATGCGTTCGAGAGCAAGTTCTTCTCGAACCTGGTCTTTCAGATGCCGGGTTAGGGGTGCAACCGCCTCAACGAGCTTGGTTACGGTATTTATCGGTGATGGTTTCCATCGAAAGAAGTCAGTCAGTATCTCGATGAAGTTTGGGGTGGCGGCCAGCTTCCCTTTAGCTTTTGTAAGGTCCGCGGCTCCGGTCAGATGTGCGACACTTCCGACAAGTTCCCCTTGACGCCACAGGCGCCATTCAATCCCGTTGGTGTAGATCAGGTTGGGCAGCTCGCGCAGCTTTTCCCACTGCTTGTAGTTATGAGTGGTTTTCCCATAGGTGGATGGGTCGAGTGACACGCCTGGAGCCTTCAGCTCCACGTGGCCGGTGATCACGCCGTTCACGTTGATCGCATAATCAGGGCGGACCGTGCCGTCGACCTCGGATACTTCGTCGTGGGGGACGACCTTCAGTCCTAGTACGTCACCGCACCGTTTCAAAAGGTTATCGAGGGGGCTCCTTAGAAGTGCTTCGCGTTGCCCCGGACCCCCAAGCTTCGTTGCTGCTTCATCTCCAAAGGACCGGACGGCACTGTTGAAATCCTGCATAGTCTCCCCGTTTCGTTTGAACCCAACTGTAACTTCGCTGCTCCAGTGAACTGGGGCAAGAACTGCCACTCACCCGGAAATGTTGCGCTAGGTACGCACGAACGGAACTGCACGGATCGACCTAGATCACGATGCCCTAAGGTTTTTTTGCCGCTTTCGCGACAGAGGTGTCTCATCTGTGGATCAGGCAGAAACGCCCGCATTGACGCCGATGTCGTGATGACTGTCGTTGGGACGCTGATCTCCGAGCGCGGCGAGCACGACGTCGCCCTGTGCCGCGCGGCTGAACTTTTGAGAGAAGGCTAGGTAAGCGCTCGGGCTTCCTCCATCCGACGGAAGGAGGAATCTCGATGAGAAGCTACACGTCGAAGTTGATGTTGGGGCGCGTCGGCGGCGGCAGCACTGGCCCGATGCCACGGAGGGGTTGCAGTGGATCATCGACAAGAAGCCGCCGTGGAGAATCCCACGGTGTCGGCAAGGCGTTTGCGAGATAGTCCATAAGCGACGCTCCCCTGTAGCCCCGTGGTGGGCGTAGCGGCGTCTAAAGGTAGCCTGCCGCGCGGCTCGACGTAGAGAGCCAAGGCGTCAGGGTGCTTGTCATTGTTCCAGGCATACACGTCGGCCCCTCTCCTCGGACTTCTCAGGTGCAAAAATTCAGTGCAGCTCGTTTCGCTCAGAGTCAGTCATCTGACGCGCGAGTGAGGCGGGAGCCTGACGGGATAAAGCGTAAGGGCGCGCATGCTAGCCGGTCGCGTTCACCTCTCACTTATGCAGGGCAGGCCCCGCGTGTGACTGGGCAGAAGGACATGTCGAAGGGCACGTCCGAGACACTTGTTGCCAACCACTCCGCTGTCGGTGGGTGCTGGCGCCGGAGGTATCGTGCGATGGAAACGATCGACACCTCGGTTGCACCTCGTCGACGGGCTTGTAGGGCAACTGCTAGGGCGTTGTTCCCTGAAACCCATGAGTCTTCAAGGATCAACAGGTGATCGTCTACGGGGTCTGTCGTGAAGGAGAAGTCGTCTGGCCGTATACCTTCTGCCCGTCCGGTTCGCACCTCGCCAACATAGGCGGCCTTGCTCTTCTTCAGCCGATCAGGGAAGTACATCAGAAACAAGTCCAACGGATGCGGGTCGCGCCCTTTTCCCGAAGGGACCGTCAACACGGAACTGATCGGCATCCCGACAGTCTTGCGAATGCAGCCGGAGTGGAGCTCTGTAAAGTACTTCACCAGGATGCTAAGTCGGCGGACGGCAGGAGCGTTCGGAGGCGTGTCCTTGTACTGATAGACGTCCGATAAAGACTGGCTGGTAGCGCCCGCGTAAGTAAGGGGCACGACTATCGAAGGCAACTCTTGACTGTAGGACTGACGTGCTGAGTTACATGCCCAACAGTAGGAGTACCCAATGGCAACCTGAGTCGCGCACATTTCGCAGTAGTCGATCGTCGGTAATGCGCCATTCGGACCCGCCATGATCGGCATGCCTGGGTTCCTCATGATCTGCGCAACCTCAGGCAGCAGAGCGATGTGGTCAGCGGACGGCTCTACCACTCCGCGTCGACCAGTTCTTGGGACGGCTTTGCAACATGAATTGGTTGCGCTTTTGCGGCCGCGGCGCGAATCGCTTCTTCGAGCGAGTCGACAACGGTCACGTCCAAGCGCTTGGGATCGCTAGACAGCTTCTGACCCCATGTCGTCTGTGAGGCGACCTTTCTCGACAGGATCAAGGGCCTTCCATGGGCAATGGCACGGAAAGCTTGATGGCGCGTGCCCGATTTCTCGGCTGCTTCTACGATGACCGTTGCCCGGGAGAACGCGGACATTACGACGTTGCGCATAGGAAAGCTGAACTTTGTAGCCGATGATCCGGGCCAGAACTGCGATAGGACGAGCCCCTCACCACTTTCCATCCGTCGTTGCAGGCTCTCCGACGATTTCGGGTAGTACCGATCTATACCAGTGCCAATCACTGCAACGGTTCGTCCATGAGTCTCAAGTGCAGCAGCATGAGCCGCTGAATCGATTCCCGCGGCCAACCCGGACACCACTGAGATACCGCGTTCGACTAGCGCCTTCGCTAGGCGTGCAGCATCTCGTAGTGCCGGTGAAGAGGCGTCGCGCGAACCGACGATACTGACCCCGCGCTCGGCTTCCGCCATCATATTCAACGTTCCCCGCGCGAACACGAAGGGAGGGAGATCGTGCACCTCCCGCAGCTGTCGTGGGTATTCCGGGTCTAGGTAGGTGAGGAAACGGGTGCCGTCAGACTCCCAGCGCTGAATACGGAGAGCAGCAGTGGACAGCTCGGCGTCGAGGGCGCTAGCGCTGGCGCTGGCTTCGACCAACCTTTCTCCTAGGATCTGGCTAGGCAGTAGCTCGTCCTCGAGGAGTGAGTCTCGCAGCGGCGCCCATTTGAAGTCACGGGGCGGATGCAAGAGAGCAACTAACGAGGCTCTCTCACGTGCCAAATCGACCATAAATCTCACATCCTTCCGGCGAGCAGGGTCACCCTCACACGTTAACACTTAGTGATGCCTCGATGTCATGTCCTCGATGGGCTGCCCTCGCGCAGGCCCTCGCCGTTCTCCCTAGCCCTCTCAGGGTGAGTGGCCAGCCCTTGAGGGCCGATCGTGCCGGCCTGGCGGCGATGCCCACAACGTAACCGGCGCCTCCGACAAATTTGGACACCAGAGTGTGTCCCGCTCTCTTCCCGCTCACAGGTACTCGAGACCGCACAGTTCCACGTACAGAGCCATAGCGTCAGGGTGCTTGTGAGCGTTCCAGGCGTACGCGCCCGGTCCGTGCTCGGGCTTCTCGGCCGCGAAGATGCGGTGCAGCTCGGCCCGCTCAGAGTCGGTCAGCCGCTCTGGGTGGAAGCGTGCCGTAATCGAGAACGCGACGGCCTTCAACAGTTGATGCTCGTGCGATTCCTGCAGCCCAAGCTGCGAGTACCCATGACGGTCAAGGCTCACGTCTTCGTCATAGGCGATCCAGGCATGCGCGCTCAAGAGGTCCAGCCGTGTCGGTTCCGTGAGGGGGACGCCGTTTCGCTTGCTCTTGGCGATAATGCGCGCTTGCACCTCCAGGTCTGTCAGCCGCTTTCTCTGCTGCGTTCTCTGCGCTGCGGTCAAGGCCATCACTGCCGCCCTCCCTCAGCCTGATCCAGCATCTGCTGCGTGAAACCGCGCTCGAGTTCGGATAGCCGTTCATCGACGTCCTGCTCCCTCAGCTGTATCCCCGCTTCGAGCAGGCGAGACGCCGCCCGGAACTTCACGGTTTCGCTGTCGTCATTCAGCTGCTCCCACAGCACGTTCACGGCCTGCAATTGTGCCGCCCGGAGCGCTTCCAGTGACTGCTCGCTGTTCTGTCGTGCCTGCTCCCGAAAGGCTGCCCTGAAGGGAGGCTGGTGAATCCAGCGGCGGATTGTGCGCTCCGTGACTCCAGCCCTTACCGCCGCTTTCCCGGTGTTATTGCACAGGGCGAGCTCGATCACCGCCTGCTGCTGCTGCGGTGTCAGCCGGTCATTTTGGTCGTTTCCGGTCATTTCCACCGACTCCTCCCCGTGCCTTGATCCTGCGAGGGACAAATTCCGCGTTCTACTGGCTCTTTTAGTTCTTCCACCCGGGTGCTGATTTCCCAACTTGGCGCGGCCTCAGCGGACTCCTTGGCGCGCTCGGCCCTCGCATCCTTGGTCGGCAGGGGCTGCGGCGTCAACGGGCGAGCGCCTGCGGCTGCCCGGTTTAGGTCCTCGATCGTGACGTGCTTCGGCACACGGTTGAATCCTTCAGGGATCACCCTGCCGCCCGCATCTGTCGGCTTCCTGCATTCCAGACAAAAGTCCGGCCGCGGCGTCACCGGATGAGAGTTACAGCCCGGCCCTTGCATGGGGATGAACCGGATCTCGTGACAGCTCTTGTAATCAAGCCACGCTTCATCCCGTTTCCGCGACCAGCCCTCGGGATAACCCACCCGGTCGTAGCAGACTGAGCAGATCGAACGCCCGTGCTCAGCGAGCCCAGTACAGCTATCCGTTGTGCAGGGAAACCCATCCGTGAACATCACGCGGCCTTCCCGTTGGGATAAGCCTTATCCCAAGCCTTCTGAGCATCGGACTCCTCCATACCCCGCTTCTGAGCGAGCTCGCCAACGGTCGTGATGCCATGTTCCTCAATCCACTTCCGTAGGCGGATAGCTGTCTGCTGCTCGTGGTCGTTGGATTCAGAACCGTTCGGAGGAACCTCCTCATACATGCCAGGCCTGTCCCTTTCGGTTCTCGATTCGCCTGGCGGTTCGGTTAGCGACTGGGTTTCAAACCTTGTACTGGCAAGGGTAAGAACCGGTTCGGTTCCGGGATGTCTCTTTACCCACTGGGTTGTCGGTTCGGTTTTCGATTCGCTTAGCGGTTCGGTTAGCGACTGGGTTGTTCCTTGGGTCACGTCCCCCACCTGTTCACGCCCTTTACCTTTGGGCCGCCCACCCTTGCCCCCGTTCTGGCGGTTGGTGTCCTGCTGTTTGATGACCGCCTCGCGAGTCCGTTGGTACTGGGCGTGGTGCCGGATTAGATACCTGTCTCCAACGTCTTTCCAGAAGCGTTGGTCTAGAAGCTCAGTTACAGCTTCTGGGTGCTTGGCGAATCGGGGAACGTCCTCTTTGGGTATGAGTAGGTCCAAAAGTTTGCGGTTACTCCACACAAGTCCTTCAGAGTGGAGCCGGTATGCGGCATCTGAGAGCGACCAACAGTCATCCGTGAAGTCGTCGCTGAGTTTTGTCCAGGTCATGAGGTTCACCTTCTTCAGTACGCTGCACGATCTAGGTGGCGATGGGGGCCTGGGCATGTTGGTCCAAGCCCAGGACCCGCAGGAGCCCAGTCTTGGGGACCCTGATTGTTCGCCCCATCCTGACGACGGGGCACGGGAAGGCGTTGGCGCGAACGAGCCTGTACCCGGTGACGCGGCTGATTCCCAGCGCCTTGCTGGCCGTATCTATGTCCATCGAAGGGGGCAGGTTCAGAAGATCTTCTGTACTCAGTTGGGGTCTCATAGCATCAATTCTATGCAGGCGTGCTTTCCGCTTGCATCTAATTCACGTAAGCTGGGCTGACACAGTTCAAAAAGTGTCTTCGATGCAGGAGAGGTACCTATGAAGAGGGAAGTTGTAACTGTCTCCTACGGCGGAACTGGCGAGGTCGCACCGCTTCCCGCCGCGGCAGCTGCGCTGCCCCACCTGCGCGACTGGCTCCGCGCTAGCACTCCCTGCGTCTTCGTGGACTTATCTGCGCCTTGGCTCGTTCAGACCACCTGGGAATGGAAGCCCGGCGAGCAACCACAGCCCGTAAGGATAGACCTCAGAGGGAGGGACGGTCAGCCCATCCCTGTGGCGATGTTCCGGAAGATTCCCGTTGGTGAAGTCCTAGAGGACTCACGGGAGCGGCTGGTGCAGATGCTCGAGTCGGTCGCCTACTTCTGGGAATCGCATGGTGCCGTGAAGCAAGCAGCAAGGGTGCGCAACGTGGAGAACTCTAGATCCCGACGCGGCCGCAAACCTGTACTTCTGACGCAGTACCCGCAGTTGCTTGAAGATGTCGCGAAGTACTACCAGCGTGAACGCGTGAAGGGCACACCGAAGATTATTCAGGCTGTTCAGGAGGATCTCAGGAGGGACCCGACGTACACCGCCTTGATCGAAGATTTCGGCGGCACGAAGGATCACCGCCTCAGAGGCTGGATCAACAGGGCAAAGAACATAGGACTCATTCCCCCGGCGGAAGGTAAGCAAGATGGCTAAGACAGCAGGCGTTTCCCAACGGTGCAGGCCGGACTGTCCGGCGCGGTGCAAGCGCCATAAGTGGAGTTTCAGTATCGAGTTCCCTCCGGGCTCGGACGGGAAGCGCCTGAGGGTCACGGAGTCGGGATTCCCGGACGCAAGCGCGGCGAAGGAAGCCAGAGACGCCGCGGTGAAGGGTTACAGGCTGGGCACCCTCGAGACAGACCGGCGACGGGAAACGACTGGCGCATACCTGCTCAGGTGGCTGCAGGCGAAGGAATCAGCGAAGACTATCCGCCCCGCGACGATCCGCTCCTACCGCGGCCATCTAGACAACTACCTGATTCCGGATCTCGGCCGGGTGCGGCTGTCCGAGCTGAAGCCTTCGCACGTCGACGCGATGCTCGCCAGGATTCGCAGGGACAACGCTGGCAAGCCTGCCAATCAGGTCGTTAGCGCCTCTACTGAGCGCCGCATTATGGCCACGTTGCGCTCTGCGCTCCGCGATGCATTGCGGACAGGTCAGATACACCGGGACCCGACGATAGGCGCCCATGTGTCCAAGGAAGCCGGGAAGCGACGCGATGTGTGGAGTCCGGAGGAGTTCCGGAGGTTCCGGACTTGGATGGACGCCCAAGCGGGCATGCCGGGCAATACCCACACGGAACGGCTTGCACCGCTCATCCTGTTCGCGGTGGGTACCGGTATGAGACTGGGAGAGATCTGCGGCCTCCGCTGGTCCGATGTGGACTTGGAGACCGGGGCACTCACGGTAAGGCAACAGGCACAGCTCCAAGGCACCGCGATAGCCTTCCAGCCCGTCAAGACGAAGGCGGGACAGGACCGGTGGGTGCCGGTGGCCGGGTGGGTTCCGGACGTCCTGAAAGCGTGGAAGTCGCAGCAGAGCCAGGAACGGCTCGTGGCCGGTGAAGCGTGGGCCAATGACAGGAATCTCGTATTTACCGATCCGCTGGGCGGGCCGCTAAACCCCTCGAACGCGTCCAAGACCTTCGGTCGGATGGCGGAACGGGCTGGATTGCCCAAGGTGGTCTTCCACAGCCTGCGCCACCTGGCCGCGACGATCATGCTCCAGAACGGCCTGCCCCTCCCGGTGGTGTCCCGGATCCTTGGGCACTCGACCATCACCGTCACCGCTGACCTGTACTTCGACGTGGTGAAGGATCAGCGGCTGCGAGACGACGTGAGCGCCGCCTACGCGAGGGCCTTCAGCGCGTAATCCTGACGCATCCCCAGCAATCTCCCCAGCATTCGGGCAAAAAGTAAGCCCATCCGAACCTCCTAAGAGGCCCTGACGGGCTTACTTCCTTGCTATTCCGGCGATGTGGCAGATGAGGGATTCGAACCCCCGTAGGCGTTGCCAGCTGATTTACAGTCAGCCCCCTTTGGCCGCTCGGGTAATCTGCCGAACGTCTTCACAGGAAGACCACCCGCAGCAAGGGCGGGCAAGACAACTTTACCCACAAACCGCCCCGGAGACGAATCGGCCCGGAGACGCCACGAGGCTGCCGCTACCCGGCGCTCGGTCCGTGCACAGATTCCGGCGCCCTGCTCCGGCGTGCCCAGGCGCAGCACGACGGCGTCGTCGAGGTCGGCCCGGTCGGCCCGCCTCCCTGCACCGCCCCGGCACCCGCTGTGAAGTGCGTGGATGCGGATAGGCTTGACGCCAAGGAACCCAACCACCCCGAGGAGGCATCGTGGCGAGTGAATCCACGTTCGACGTCGTAAGCAAAGTGGACAAGCAGGAGGTCGCCAACGCGCTGAATCAGGCGCAGAAGGAGATCGCACAGCGGTACGACTTCAAGGGGGTCGGCGCGGAGGTGGACTTCAGCGGCGAGAAGATCCTCATGAAGGCGAACTCGGAGGAGCGCGTCCTCGCGGTGCTCGACGTCCTGCAGTCGAAGATGATCAAGCGCGGCATCTCCCTGAAGTCGCTCGACACCGGTGAGCCCTTCCCCTCGGGCAAGGAGTTCCGCCTCGAGACCTCCATCAAGGAGGGCATTGCCCAGGACATCGCGAAGAAGATCAACAAGCTGATCCGTGACGAGGGCCCCAAGGGCGTCAAGTCGCAGATCCAGGGTGACGAGCTGCGCGTCAGCTCGAAGTCGCGCGACGACCTCCAGGCCACCATGGCCCTGCTCAAGAACTTCGACGAGGCCGACCTCCAGTTCGTGAACATGCGCTGATACACGCGAAACACGCGATCAGCACGGACGACGGCGGCCCCACCTGCGCACGGTGGGGCCGCCGTCGTCCGTGGGTGTCTACCGGCTGAGCGGACGGCCCGCCATGCCCTCGAGGCGGGCGATGCGCTGGTCCATCGGCGGGTGGGTGGCGAACAGCTTGCCCACGCCGCCGCCCTTGAACGGATTCGCGATCATCAGGTGGGAGGTGTTGACGAGGCGCTGGTCCTGCGGCAGCGGGGCCCGCTGGGTCCCGCTCTCGAGCTTCCGCAGGGCGGACGCGAGAGCGAGGGGGTCGTCGGTCAGGATGGCGCCGTCCTCGTCGGCGTCGTACTCCCGGGTGCGGCCGATCGCGGTCTGGATGAGGCCCGCGGCCAGCGGTGCGAGGAAGGCGAGCAGCAGCGCCGCGATGGGGTTGCCGCCCTGGTTCCGGTTGCCGCCCATGATGCCGGCGAAGGCGAACATCTGCGCCACCGAGGTGATGACACCGGCGACGGCGGCCGCGATGGACCCGGTGAGGATGTCCCGGTTGTAGACGTGCATGAGCTCGTGCCCGAGGACGCCGCGCAGTTCACGCTCGTTCAGCAGCCGCAGGATGCCCTGCGTGCAGCACACCGCGGCGTTCTCCGGGTTGCGACCGGTGGCGAACGCGTTGGGGGCCATGGTCGGCGAGACGTAGAGCCTGGGCATGGGCTTGTCGGCCCGCGTGCTGAGCTCCCGGACGATCCGGTACATGGCCGGCGCCTGCTGCTCCGTCACCTCGACGGCGCCCATGCTGCGGATGGCGATCTTGTCGCTGTTCCAGTAGCTGTACGCGACCGAGCCGACACCGAGCAGCGCGAACAGCCAGATGAACATGGAGCTGCCCGTCGCCCCGGCGATGACCGCACCGAAGACGAGGAAGATCCCCATCAGGGCGCCGAACAGCAACGCCGTCTTGGCACCATTGAAATGGTTGTGCACTGCTTTCTCCTTGCGCTGTGGAGGCCGTGGCGATCACCAGTTGAACGCGGGTGCCGGGTGGCCTGTTCCGTTCATCGTACGGGCCGGTACTGCAAGCCGGCAGGGAGCCGGCACAGGGTCAGGGCTGGGGATGGCGCGCGTCGTACTGCGCGAAGCGCGGCTGCCAGCGGGCGACGGCGAGCACCAGGACGGCGCTCGCGATCCCCCCGACGACGGCGGTCCAGCCCTCCCCCAGCCAGGCGGCCTGGCCGCCGGCCACCATGTCACCCAGGCGTGGTCCGCCGGCCACGACGACGATGAACACACCCTGGAGCCGCCCGCGCATCGCGTCCGGCGTCGCGGACTGGAGGATCGTGTTGCGGAAGACGCTGCTGACGGAATCGGCGATGCCGGCGAGCACGAGGCAGGCGGCCGCGGCGAGCACCCAGCCGGAGATCTCGCCCTCGCCCGCCGCGGGCCGGCCGTCCGCGGTGGCCATGACGACGACGAGCCCGAAGCCGGCCACGGAGGCACCCCAGCCGACGATCGACCAGATGACGGCCTGGCCCTGCCGGTGGATGTTTCCGAGCGGGCCGGAGAACAGCCCGGCCAGCACGGAGCCGAAGGCACCGGAGGCGAGCAGGATGCCGACGGTCAGCTCGCCGCCGCCGATGAGCACGGCGCCCACGGCGGGCAGGAGTGCGCGCGGCTGCGCCAGGATCATGGCGATGAGATCGAGGATGAAGGTCATGCGGATGTTCGGCCGCGTGCCGAGGAAACGGAACCCCTCGAGCACGGTCGCGAGGCCTGCCCGCCGCGTGGGACCCTCCGGAGGCAGCGGCGGCAACCGGTACAGGGCCCACAGCGCGAAGGTGAAGGTGACGACGTCGACCGTGTACGTCCAGGCGTAGCCCACCTGTGCCACCAGGAGGCCGGCGAGCAGCGGCCCGACGGTGAAGGCGAGACCGAAGGTGATCATGCTCAGGGCGTTGGCGGCGGGCAGCAGTGCCGGCCGGACCAGGCGCGGGATGATCGAGCTCCGCGTGGGCTGGTTGATGCCGGCGGCACCGGACTGGACCGCGATCAGACCGTAGAGCAGCCAGACGCTGTCCACGCCGATCCACGCCTGGAGCGCGATGGCCGCGGTGGTGGCCCAGAGGGCCAGCCCCGACAGCAGCGCGACCGTGCGGCGGTCCTGCGCGTCGGCGATGGCACCGCCGTAGAGGCCCGCGACCACCAGGGGCACCAGGGCGAAGAGGCTGAGCAGCCCGACACTCAGGGTGGACTGCGTGAGGGAGTAGATCTGCAGACTTACCGCCACGATGGTGAGCTGCGTGCCGATCGCCGAGAGTGCCGTCCCGATGTACAGCCTCCGGAAGGCCGGACTCTCCCTCAGCGGGGTGATGTCGGCGAGGAGTCTGGGCACGGGGAAAGTCTAAGTGATTCGCTCTGGCAACGGTCACCGCGTCGCGGAGGGGCCACTCAGGCGGTGCCGACGCCTCCGGCCGCGATCGCCCGGTCGATCTCCCGCAGGACACGGCTGTCCGCGACGGGCCGGAAATGGCCCATGGTCTCGAGCTGCACGTTACGGGCGCCCTCCACGAAGCTGCCGCCGGGGATGTGCGGATCGAATCTGCTGTAGATCGAGGTGATCCGGGCGTTCAGGGAGAACTCGGCGCGGAGCTTCTGCAGCGTGCGGTTGTACGGCGAGAACGCCCTGATGCTGGGCAGGAAGAAGAAAGCGGCGTAGATGGACCCCGAGAAGGGCGTGTTGATGGCGACGAGGTGGTGGACGCGCGGCGACGCGCCGGACATCGTCAGGAGGAACTTGCCGATCAGGCCGCCCTTGCTGTGCGCCACGATGACGACGTCGCTGAGATCGTGCTCCTCCAGGTGCGCGGCGGCGAGATGCGCCATGTCCTCGACGGTCCCGAGGTTGTAGCCCATCGTCTGCACCACATGGACCGGATGCCCCGCCTGGTGCAGGTGGTGGGCGATCGGCCGCATGAACTGCCAGGTCTCGTAGATGCCGGGAAGGAGCAGGACGGGCGCCTTGCCCGCCGGCGCCCCTGGCGCCGGCGTCCGGTACTTCATGGGATCCGACCGCAGCACGAACCCGTGCGCCTGCCAGAAGCCCACGTAGGCATAGTCCAATGCCCAGGCCCAGCCGCGCGTAAAGAAGTTCATCCCGTCAACGGTACCCACTACACAGGGTGCGTGGGGCACAAGTTAGTGGCACCTTATTATGAACAACTCAGATTTACTGGTTCACTGAAACAATGACCGAGACGACGGAAGCGACCCGCGAGGCCCGGTGGTCCGCTGCCCTGCGCGCGCACCAGCGTCGCGTGACGCGCCAGCGCCTGGCCGTCCTCGCCGCCGTCGAGCAGTCGCCGCACGCCACCGCCGACGACGCCGTCACCGCCGTCCGCGCGGAACTGCCCCACATCACGGTGCAGTCCGTCTACGTGATCCTGGCCGATCTCACCGGCATCGGCCTGCTGCGCCGCATCGAGACACCCCACTCCCCCGCCCGCTACGAGACACGCGTGGACGACAACCACCACCATGCGGTCTGCACCGGCTGCGGGCGGATCGAAGACGTCGACTGCGCCGTCGGGCACGCCCCCTGCCTCACCCCCGAGTGGACGCCCGGTGCCCCCCGGATGACCATCCAGATCGCGGAGGTCCTCTATCAGGGCCTCTGCGACGACTGCCGCCCGGCAGCCCCACACCACCCCGTATCCCACCACCAGGAATAGGAGCACTATGTCCGCGAACTTCAGCACCACGCAGTCCGGCGCCCCCGTCATCGATGACAGCAACTCGTCCGTCCTCGGCCGCGACGGCGCCATCCCCCTGACGGACCACTACCTCATCGAGAAGCTGGCCCAGTTCAACCGTGAGCGCGTTCCCGAGCGCGTCGTCCACGCCAAGGGCGGCGGAGCATTCGGCGTCTTCGAGACCACAGAGGACGTCAGCATGTACACGCGTGCCGCGCTCTTCCAGAAGGGCACGACGACCGAGACGCTCCTGCGCTTCTCCTCCGTGGCCGGGGAGCAAGGCTCCCCCGACACCTGGCGGGACCCCCGCGGCTTCGCCCTGAAGTTCTACACCTCCGAGGGCAACTACGACCTCGTGGGCAACAACACGCCGGTGTTCTTCATCCGCGACGGCATCAAGTTCCCCGACTTCATCCACTCGCAGAAGCGCCTGCCCGGCACCAACCTCCGCGACGCCGACATGCAATGGGACTTCTGGACCCTCAGCCCCGAGTCCGCGCACCAGGTCACGTGGCTGATGGGCGATCGCGGCCTGCCGAACTCGTGGCGCACCATGAACGGCTACGGCTCCCACACCTACATGTGGATCAACGAGCTGGACGAGAAGTTCTGGGTCAAGTACCACTTCAAGTCGAACCAGGGCCACGAGGTGCTGACGGTCGACGAGGCCGAGGCGCTCGCTGGATCCGACGCCGACCACCACCTCCGCGACCTCTCGGAGAACATCGCCAAGGGCAACCACCCGAGCTGGGACCTCAAGGTCCAGATCATGCCGTACGACGACGCGAAGACGTACCGCTTCAACCCGTTCGACCTCACGAAGGTATGGCCGCAGGGCGACTACCCGCTCATCCCGGTCGGCAGGCTCACGCTGAACCGCAACCCGGAGAACTACTTCGCGCAGATCGAGCAGGCCGCGTTCGCGCCGTCGAACTTCGTGCCCGGTATCGCCGCGAGCCCCGACCGCATGCTGCAGGCGCGTATCTTCTCGTACGCCGACGCGCAGCGCTACCGCGTGGGCACCAACCACGCACAGCTGCCCGTGAACATGCCGAAGAACGAGGTGCGCAACTACTCGAAGGACGGCGCGGCGCGCTACCACTTCAACACGGCCTCCACCCCGGTCTACGCACCGAACTCGGTGGGCGGACCCGCCGCCGATCCGGCGCAGTACGGCGCCCACGGCGGCTGGGAGAACGACGGCGACCTCGTGTACGCGGCACACTCGCTGCACGCCGAGGACGACGACTTCGGCCAGGCCGGGACGCTCTACCGTGAGGTGTTCGACGACGCCCAGCGTGCACGCTTTCTGGAGACCATCACCGGTGCCGTGGGCGGCGTGCAGAGCGACGAGATCCGCGCGCGGGCCATCCAGTACTGGGCCAACGTCGACGGCGAGCTCGGCGCGAAGCTCGCCGCGAACCTCGGCAGCGGCGAGACTCCGGCCACCGAGTCCGAAGCAGCGCTCTACTAGAAGCTCCGGCACACCCGAGGAGGGCGGACCCGTACGGGTCCGCCCTCCTTCCGCGTGACCAGGGTTGTCGCGGGGCAGGTTCCCGGCAGCGCAAGTGCGCAGGAGCCCGCCGGGTGCCGGCCATCGGCGCTGTCCCCCGGGAAGGGCCGCCGAGCTGTGGCGGCAGGGCAGCCGTCCCTCCTAGGCTGGGGTCATGCCGCCACTGCCCTGCGCCGAACTGCACCTGCACATCGAGGGGACCCTCGAACCGGAGCTCATCTTCGCGCTCGCGGCGCGGAACGGCATCGCCCTCCCCTACGCCGACCCCGCCGACCTCGCGGCGCGATACGCGTTCACGGATCTGCAGTCCTTCCTGGACCTCTACTACGCGAACATGGATGTGCTGCGCACGGAGCAGGACTTCACGGACATGACCCGGGCGTATCTCCGGCGGGCGGCTGCGGCAGGTGTCCGCCATGCGGAGATCATGATGGATCCGCAGGCGCACCTCGCCCGCGGCGTCTCGCTCGCGACGTGCGTCAACGGCGTCGCGGCGGCCCTGGCGACGAGCGAGGCCGACGTCGGCATCAGCACGTCCCTCATTGCCGCGTTCCTGCGCGACCGTCCCGCGGAGGAGGCGCTCGGGGTGCTGCGCGACCTCCTCGCGATGGACGCCCCGATCATCGGGATCGGTCTGGATTCGGCGGAGCTGGGGTACCCGCCGTCGCTCTTCCGGGAGGTGTACGACGTCGCGCGCGGCGCCGGACTGAAGTGCGTCGCGCACGCCGGTGAGGAGGGGCCGCCCGCCTACGTGTGGGAGGCGCTCGACCTCCTGGCCGTGGACCGCATCGATCACGGGATCCGCTGCCTCGAGGACGACGCGCTCGTGGAGCGGCTCGTCGAGGATCAGGTGCCGCTGACGGTCTGCCCGCTGTCGAACGTCCGGCTGCGGGCAGTCGATGCCATCGGGGATCACCCGCTGCCGGAGATGCTGGCCCGGGGCCTGAACGTGTCCGTCCATTCGGACGATCCGGCCTATTTCGGCGGGTACCTGGACGCCAACGTGGCGGCGCTGGTGGATTCCTGCGGGCTGGGCGTGGACGACCGCGCACGGCTCGCCGCGAACTCGGCCCGGTCGGCGTTCGTCGGCGAGGACCGGCGCCGGGAGCTGCTGGCGGAGATCGAGGCATGGCGGGTTTCCGCCCACTCCCCGTGCGCCGGATAGGCGTCGACGCCGTGCGCAGTGGGAGACTTCTCTGCACAGGGTCTGCACCGGGCCTGCACCGTGGGGGTACCGACCGAGGGAGGCTCCATGGATGACTTCAGGATCATCGACGACGCAGGCATCCTGGAAGTCCTGTGGCGGCCGGGTATCGGGATCGGATCCGCGGAACTCGACGTCCTCGCGAACACGATCACGCATTTCCCGCGCTGGCACGCCTCGCCGGTGCTCGTGCACCTCAACCTCGTCCGGCACATCACGACGCCGGCGCGCCGGATGCTCGTCGCCTACCGTCATGCGGGGCCGATCGGGCTCACGGGCAGCGATCCCGTGGACCGGGTCCTCGCGGCGTTCATCGCCCAGTCGCGCAGCCGGACCCGCTACTTCACGGAGACCGGGGAAGCCCGCGCCTGGCTGTCCTCGGTCGGTGCCGCGGCCCGGCGGCACGTCCCGACCGGCTAGGGCCGGGAGATGAAGCCGTTGTCCACCATGAAGTCGAAGGCGACGTCAGCGGGTTCCTCACCCTCGACGTCGACGCGCAGGTTCAGGACGCGCAGTGCCTCGTCCGTGAGGGTCGGCGTGATGGCGTCGAACACCTCCTGCAGCTCCGGGAACTCCTCGAGGGTCTCCCCGTAGTACACGGGTGCCGCGTTGTAGGCCGGGAAGAACCCGAGATCGTCCTCGAGGAGGGTCAGGTCCAGGGCCTCGATGCGGCCGTCCGTCGCGAAGACCTCCCCGAAGTTGCAGGCTCCGGTATCGGTCGCCCCGTAGATGGCTCCTGTGTCGTAGATCCCGATGTTGTCGTCGGGGACGCCGGTCGCCGCTCCGCGCTCGAGGCCGTAGTGCTCGAGCATGGGCGTCATCCCGTCCGCGCGGGAGTTGAACTCCGCCTCCACGCAGAACGTCCGCTGTTCGGGTGGCAGCTCGGTGAGCCCCGACATCGTGGTGATCCCGCCCAGCTCGGCGACCGCCTCGGTCCGCACGGCCATGGCGTAGGTGTTGTTCAGCGGCGCCGGCCCACCCCACACGAGCCCGTTGGCGAGGTCGGCGTCGCGCACCGCCGTCCATTGCTCCTGCTGGTCGGGAATGCCGGACTCCTTGCCCAGGAAGGCGAGCCAGGCCGTGCCGGTGTACTCCCAGGTGACGTCGGCCTCGCCCGCGAGGATGAGGTCGCGGGGTGGCTGCGATCCGGGTGCATTGGTGAGGTCGGTGACCTCGAAGCCCGCAGCCTGGGCCGCGAGGACGGAGATCTTCCCGAGGATCAACTGCTCGGTGAAGTTCTTGGACGTCACGGTGAGCGGAGCGCCGTCGACCCCCTCGATGGGCTGGATGGAGCCCGGGCCCGCATCCGGGACGTAGGACGTGGCGGGCTGCAGCCCGCAGCCGGTCAGCAGGAGGCCGACAGCGGCGGCACCGGCAAGCGCGACGGCGGCGCCCGGCCGATGCCTGCGGGGGCCTGGGCTGCGGCTCATGCGAGTCCTTTCGGGCGGGCGAGGAGTTCGACGACGCGGCCCACCCAGTCGACGAGCAGCGCCAGGAGGGCGACGCTCACCGCACCGGCGACGAGGACGCGCGTCAGGCTGAGATTCACCCCGGTGGTGATGAGGACGCCGAGACCGCCACCGTTGATGAACGTGGACAGCGCGGCCGTGCCGACGAGCAGCACCAGCGCCGTGCGGATGCCCGCGAGCATGATGGGCACTGCGAGGGGGAGCTCCACGCGGAAGAGAACCGCGGCGGCGCTCATGCCCATGCCCCGGCCGGCCTCGACCAGCCGGTCGTCCACCTGGCCGATCCCGACCATGGTGTTCCTCAGGACCGGCAGCAGCGCGTAGACGACGAGCGCCGTCACGGCCGCTCGGAACCCGAAGCCGAGCCACGCCGCGAGCAGCACGACGAGCCCGATGGCTGGCGCGGACTGGCCGACGTTCACGACCGCGAGCACGGGCCCGGCCAGCCGCCGGAACGGTTTCCGGGTCAGCAGGATGCCGAGCGGGATGGCGAGCAGGAGCACGATCGCGGCGGACAGCAGCGTCAGCGCCAGATGTTCCCGGGTGTAGGCCAGGAGGGAGGACGGATTGAGGGTGGTCTGCTCGGTCGCGGTGAGCTGCGCCGTCACGAGCCAGGCCGCCAGCACACCGCCGGCCAGGAGGATGCCTGCGAACTGGAGGAGCAGCGGGCGCCAGTCACGGCCCGTGCTGACGGTCAGGGGATCGGCTCCGTCGCGCGGCAGGACGGGGGCGCCTGCACCCGTCGTCGGACCGTGGGCCGCTGCGTCGGGGCGAGCGCTGATGGGCTCACTCACCGTCGGCACCCCTGACGGCCGGACGTACAGGTTCGGGCTCGTCGCCGGATGCCGGGAGGGTGGTGAGCGTGCCGGTGTTGATGCCGACCGGCCTGCCCTCGGCATGGGACGTGCGCGCCCGCGCGTGCGCCTGGGTCATCGCCTCCATCACGGTCTCGACATCGACGACGCCGCGGAAGCTGTCGCGTCCACCGGTGACGAGCGCCGCACCGACACTCGAGACGAGCATGATGTCGAGGGCGTCGTTCAGGGTGGCGCGCTCCCCGATGACAGGAAGACGCGGATCGCTGTCGCCGCCGATCCGCTCGATCCGGGCGAGCTGCCGGCGCGACAGCCACTGCAGCGGCCGGTTCCTGCCGTCGAGGATGACCGCGTGGTCGTCCCCCTCCTGGTCCAGGCGTGAGAGCACATCGGAGGCGAGATCGCCCGGCGACGCGGTGACGGCGGAGTGCAGGGCGACCTCGTTCACACGCGTCAGGGTCAGCTGCTTCAGACCCGCACCGGCGCCGATGAAGTTCTCCACGAACTCGTTGGCGGGTTCCGCGAGGATCCGCGCCGGGGTGTCGTACTGCACCAGCTGCGCGCCCTCGGTGAAGATGGCGATCCAGTCCCCCAGCTTCACCGCTTCGTCGAAGTCGTGGGTGACGCAGACGATGGTCTTCTGCAGCTCCTTCTGGATGCTGATGAGCTCGTCCTGCAGGCGTACCCGGGTGATCGGGTCCACGGCGCCGAAGGGCTCGTCCATGAGCAGCACGGGCGGATCTGCCGCGAGCGCCCGGGCCACGCCCACGCGCTGCTGCTGCCCGCCCGAGAGCTCCCGGGGGAACCTGTCGCGGTACTGCTCCGGGTCGAGGGACACGAGTTCCAGGAGCTCGTCGACGCGGGCGGCAACACGCTCCTTGTTCCAGCCGAGCATCTTCGGGACGATCGCGATGTTCGTCGCGACGGTCATGTGGGGGAACAGGCCGCCGGCCTGGATGACGTAACCGATGCGGCGGCGCAGGGCGTCCCCGTCGATCGCCGTGACGTCGTCGCCGTCGAGCACGATCCGCCCCTCGGAGGGCTCGATCAGGCGGTTGATCATCTTCAGGGTGGTGGTCTTGCCGCAGCCCGACGGGCCGACGAGCATGACGATCTTGCCGGCCGGGATCTCCATGGTGAGTCCGTCGACGGCGGCGGTGGCCTGGCCCGGGTACCGCTTGCTGACGTTGTCCAGGAGGATGCTCGCGCCCGTGATTCCGGCGGTCGGGCCCGGGGACGTGGCGGTGGCGGGAATGTTGTCAGACACGGATACCTCGCGGGATTGTGAGTCGGCCGAGGCCGATGAGTAGGAGATCGAGCACCATGGCCAGGATGACCACGGCGATGATCCCGGTAGCGACGGATTCGAGGGCGTTGGCGCCGCCTAGCCGGGCGAGGCCCGTGAAGATGAACCCGCCGAGGCCGGGCCCGAGAACGTACGCGGCGATCGCGGCGATGCCCATGACCATCTGCGCCGAGACGCGCACGCCCGCGAGGATGACGGGCCATGCCATGGGCAGCTCGATCCGCCGGAAGGTCTGGAAGCGGCTCAGCCCGACACCACGGGCGGATTCGACGATCCCACGGTCCACGCTGGTCAGGCCGACGACGGCGTTACGGAGGATGGGCAGGACGGCGAAGAACACCACCACGATGACGGCCGGGGCGACGCCGAAGCCGAACGGGGCGATCAGCAGGCCAATGAGGGCGAAGGACGGGATGGTCAGGCCGATCGCCGAGACGCTGTTCGCGGCGGCGGTGAGTGCGGGGCTGCGGTAGACGAGGGCCGCGACGACGATGGCCAGGAAGGTCGCAATCACGAGGCACTGGACCACGAGAGAGAAATGCTGCCAACTGGCGAACAGGATCTGCTCGAACCGGCTGCCCACGTACTCGACCACGTCCGCCTCCTCGTTGCGGCGAGGCCGCGTCTTTGCCCAGCGCACAGCGCACCCGAGGGGCGAAACCATAAGCCAACTTGTTGCTCAACCGTATCGGAGATCGACGGCGCGCAGGGAACTGATTTGCGCGCGGTGGAGCGTGCACCACGGCTGTGCCCTTGTTCACATCGGCGGCCGCCGGTGCCTCGGCCCGCGCCGGCCGGTGATAGCTTGCCGCCATGGACACCACGACAGCCCCCGCCCCGGACGCCACCGACGCCATCGTCCGGCACTCGGTGCCGGAGGACATCCTGGGCATGGTCACCGGCACCTTCACGGTGTCCCTCGGCCTGTTCCTGCTCACCACGAGCGGCGCCGTCACCGGTGGCACCGCCGGCCTGGCCATGCTCCTGAGCTACGCCGGCGAGCTGTCCTTCAGCGCCCTGTTCCTCGCGGTGAACGTCCCGTTCTTCGCCCTCGCCGTGTGGAAGAAGGGCTGGAGTTTCACAGTGCGCACCGTGCTGGCCGTGGCACTCGTGGCGGGGCTGGCCGCCGTACACCCGATGGCGCTCGGCGGACTGACCGTCCAGCCCCTCTACGCCGTACTCGGCGGGAACCTGCTCGCCGGCGTCGGACTCCTGATCCTCTTCCGCCACCGGGCAAGTCTGGGCGGATTCAACATCCTCGCCCTCATCCTGCAGGAACGGCTCGGCTGGCGTGCCGGCTATGTCCAGATGGCGCTCGACACGACCGTCATCCTCGCGGCACTGACGGTCGTCGACCCCGCGGGCGTCCTGCTCTCCGCCGTCGGCGCCGTGGTACTGAACCTCGTGGTGGCGCTCAACCACCGGCCCGGGCGCTACCTCGGCGCCTGAGCGTCCCGGGCGGGGACGGCCCCTTCAACCGGGTTCCTGCGAACCCGGCATCAGGCCGGGACCGGGACGGCCCCTTCAACCGGGTCTCTGCGAACCCGGCATCAGGCCGGGGCCGGGACGGCCTCCTTCTCCTTCTCGTCGCGCACGAGCCGGGCCCCCTCCACGTCGACGTCCGGCAGGATCCTCCCGAGCCATGCCGGGAGCCACCAGGCGTGCCGGCCCAGCAGGTACATGGCGGCCGGGACGAGAGTCATGCGGACCACGAAGGCGTCGAGCAGCACCCCGAAGGCGAGACCGAAGCCGATCGGGCGCACCATGGCCAGGTGGGAGAACACGAACCCCGCGAACACGGCGACCATGATGATCGCGGCGGCCGTGACCACGCGGGCGCCGTGGCTGAAGCCGATGCGAACCGCGGCTTTCGGGTCGTCCCCGTGGACGTACGCCTCCCGCATGCCGGACACCAGGAACATCTGGTAGTCCATGGCGAGGCCGAAGAGCACCCCGATCAGGATGATGGGCAGGAAGCTCAGGATCGGCCCGGGGTTCGTGACCCCGAAGACATCGCCGAGCCACCCCCACTGATAGATGGCCACGGTCGCGCCGAAACTGGCGAGCAGGGAGAGCAGGAACCCGGCGGTCGCGATGATGGGCACCAGGATGGAGCGGAACACCAGCAGGAGCAGGAGCAGGGACAGCCCGACCACGATGGCGAGGTAGACCGGCAGCGCTTCCATGAGCTTGGCGGAGACGTCGATGTTCGCGGCGGTCTGTCCTGTGACGGCGATCGGGACGCCCGTCTGGTCCTCGAACTCACCGGTCGCTGCGCGGAGATCGCGGACCAGGTTCTCGGTGGCCTCGCTGGCCGGGCCCTCCTCGGGGATGACCTGGAAGATCGCGGTGCGGCCGTTCTCGCTGACCGTCGCGGGCACGGACGCGGCGACGCCCGACACCTCCCGCAGGCGGTCGTTGACGTCGAGCCGGAGCGCGGTGAGCTCCGCGTCGTCAGCGGTGTCGGGGAAGGAACCGACGACGATCAGCGGGCCGTTGGTGCCTGCCCCGAACTTGTCGCCGATGGTGCTGTACGCCTGGAACGCCGTGGAATCGGCCGGTTCGGTACCGCCGTCGGGCAGGCCGACGCGCAGCTGCGCGGCGGGGATGGCGATGACTCCGAGCAGGACCACACCGGCGAGGACCGTGAGGACGGGCTTCCGGGTCACGAAGCCTCCCCAGCCCGCACCCCTGGCCGCGCGCTGGTCGGCCAGGGCGGTGCTGTCCCCGGAGTCCGGGGGCATGGCGGCGGAGTGCTTGTGACCGGCGGCCTTGGCCCACCGGCGCTTCGAGATGACACGACGCCCCATCAGCGCGAGGAGCGCCGGGGTGAGGGTGAGCGCCACGAGGACGGATACCGCCACGGTGCCCGCTGCGGAGAGACCCATGACGGTCAGGAACGGCAGTCCCGGTACGGCGAGCGCGGCGAGGGCCACGATCACCGTGATGCCTGCGAAGAGCACCGCGTTGCCGGCGGTGCCGGTGGCACGGGCGATCGACTCCTGCAGGTCCATACCGTGGAGAAGCTGCGTCCGGTGCCGGTTCACGATGAACAGGCAGTAGTCGATGCCGACGGCGAGGCCGAGCATCAGGGCGAGGACCGGGGAGATGCTGTTCATCTCGACGATCCCGGACAGGGCGAAGGTGATCCCCACGCCCACTCCAACCCCGACGATCGCCATGAGCAGCGGCAGCCCGGCGGCGACGAGGGTGCCGAGCATCAGGACGAGGACGATCGCGGCGACGGCCAAGCCGACGATCTCCGCCGCCCCGATGATCCCTGAGACGTCCTCGACGATCTCCTTGCTGTATTCGACCGTCACTCCCGCCGCTTCCGCCTCTGCGGCGGTCTCCTGCACCATCTCGCGCAATTCCGGCGAGACCGCGTTGATCTGCTGGTCGAACTGCACACTCGCCACGCCGGTGGAGCCGTCCTCGGACACCAGCCTCACCCCGGAGGTGGCCTCGAGCTGGCGCTCGGCGAGGTCGAGTTCGAGGCGCCCGGCTTCGAGCTGCTCCCGCCCGGACTCCAGTTCGGTGCGGCTGGCATCCAATGCCGCCTGGCCCTGCTCGAGTTGCCGGGCGGTAGCCGCCGCCTGGGCGGCCGGGAGCTGTGCCCGGGCCTGGTCGAACTGCGCGCGCTGCTCATCGAGCTGCTGCTGGCCCTGCGCGAGCTGGTCCTCGCCGGCGCTCAGCTGCTGCTCGCTGGCGTCGAGCTCGGTGCGCCCGGCCTCGAGCTCCTCGCCGCCGGACGCCACCTGGGCGGCGACGTCGAAGGGGTCGACGACGCTCCGTACGCCGTCGAGCGCCGTGATGTCCGCGAGCGCCGCCTGGATGCCCTCGCGCTGCGCGGGCGTGAACGCGGTGCCGTCGTCGGACGTGAACACCACGGTGCCGGTGCCGCCGACCGCCTCCGGCAACTCCTCCCGCAGCCGGTCGGAGATCCGCTGCGACTCGGTGCCGGGGATCGTGAAGTTGTTGGTGAGCGTCCCGGAGAAGGCGACGGCGGCAGCACCGACCGCGAGCATGATGGCGAGCCATGCGGAGACGACCCACCACCGCCTCCGGAACGCGAAGGAGCCGAGCCGGTAGAGGAGGAAAGCCATCGAGGAGTCCTAGCAGGAAAGGAGCGGGAAGGGGGTGTGCAGGGAGAGTACGGGGATCAGGCCCGGGGGGCGGGACCGATGGGGTGGCGGGAGAACCCGTCGCGGAGCATGGTCAGCGCGGCGAGGATGCGCTCTTCGAGCTCCTGTCCGGGGTCGCCGGCGGAGGCGGGGGCCATGGCGGCCCAGTCGCGCATCGCCGCCTTGGTGCAGGACAGCACGCTCCCCACGAGGGCCGTGAGGTAGAGCTCGGAGGCGTCCGGCCCGAGGCGGAGGCGCAGCCCCTCGACGATCCGGGCCTCGGCGCGCTCCCACGCGTGCAGCTGCGCCCGCAGGAGGTCCGGGTTGGTGCCCGCCATGCGGAACAGCGCCCCGTGCAGCGAGAGGCCCTCCATCCGCGTCGTCTCGGTGAACGCGCGGATGATGGAGTCGAAGAGGGGCTCGTCCTGCGGCATCCGTCCGAAGACCTCCAACGCCAGGTCGAGGAATCCGTCCGTCCGGACGGTCAGGGCGTCCTCCGCACTGGGAAAATAGTTGAAGAACGTTCGGCGGGACACTCCGGCGCGCTCGGCGATCTGGTCGACGGTGAACGACCCCGGGCCCACGGACAGCGCCAGGTCGAAGGCCGCGTCCGCGATCGCCCGTCGCGTATCGATCTTGTTCTGCTCGCGGCGGCCCAGGGGCACGGAGTCGTCAGTGGTGTACAGCACCATCCCAGACTAGGCGAAACCTTGCACGGCGTGCAAGAAAACGCAGTGGACGCAAGGTTCACCAGCGGATGTACTATCAGGACATGGGTTCCCACCATCACGCAGCAGCGGGCGCCGACCGGCGCGGCCCGCTGGCGGGCGCGCTCGCCATCACGCTCGGTGTCTTCGTCCTCCAGATCGTCGGTGCACTGTGGACCGGAAGCCTCGCCCTCCTCTTCGACTCCGTGCATGTCCTGACGGACGCCGCCGGGCTGGCGATGGCACTCGGCGCCGCCACACTCTCGGTCCGGCCGACGTCGGCGCGACGCTCGTGGGGTTTCCGCCGTGCGGAGGTCATCGCCGCGTTGCTGCAGGCCGCTTTCCTCCTCGCCGTCGGGGCCTATGTCCTGGTCGAGGGGGTACGTCGCCTCATCACGCCGACGGATGTCGCGGCCCCGGAGATGATCGTCTTCGGGGTGCTCGGCCTCGTGGGGAACCTCGCCGCACTCGGACTGCTGGCACGGCACCGGACCGCCAGTTTCAACCTGAGGGCGGCGTTCCTCGAGGTGCTCAACGACGCCCTGGGCTCGGTGGCAGTCATCCTGGCCGCCGTGATCATCACGCTGACGGGGTGGATGCGGGCGGACGCCGTCGTTGCCATGCTCATCGGCGCGCTGATCATCCCGCGGACCCTCAAGCTGCTGCGGGAGACGATCGACGTGCTCCTCGAATCCACCCCCGCGGGCATCGACCTCGAGGAGGTCCGCACCCATATCGGGCGCCTGGCCCATGTCCGTGACGTCCACGACCTCCACATCACCCAGATCGCCACCGGGCTGCCGGTCCTCACCGCGCACATCGTCGTCGACGACGACTGCTACCGGAACGGCTCCGCGCACGCCGTGCTCGACCAGCTGCAGGAGTGCGTCGGCGAGCACTTCGACGTCAGCATCGACCACTGCACCTTCCAGATCGAGCCGCTCGGCCACATCCGCCACGAGACGGAGCTGACCCACTGATGCTGCAGACCCTGACCTCGACCTCGGTCCTCGAACGCGTGGGCACGGCCCTGTCCGACCCGACGCGCGTGCGGATCCTGGTGGCGCTGCGGGACGCCCCGGCCTACCCCACCGAACTGGCCGGGCTGCTCGGCGTCAGCCGCCAGAGCCTGTCCAACCACCTCTCGTGCCTGCGGGGCTGCGGCCTGGTGGTGTCCGTCCCCGAAGGGCGGCGCTCGCGCTACGAACTCGTGGACCCGAAGCTCGGGCACGCCCTCACGGATCTCCTCGGCATCGTCCTGGCCGTGGATCTCGCCCACCGCCGTCATCCCTTACAGGCGGAGCACACGGAGAAGGGCCCGGCGCATCGTCTGCGCCGGGCCCTTCTCCCGCCCTAGCCCATCAACCGGGAGCGGATGAGGAACCTCTTGCCCTCAGGGGCCTCCACGGAGAAGCCACTCCCCCGACCCTGGACGACGTCGACCGTCAGATGCGTGTGTCGCCAGTACTCGAACTGCTCGCGCGACATCCAGAACTCGATGAGCCGCGGCCCGGCGTCCGTGGGCGCTCCGTCCGAGAGGTCCAGGACGCCGAGCAGCACGTCCGCCTCCGCCGTGATGAACTCGCCCGCCGGGTAGCACATCGGCGACGACCCGTCACAGCACCCCCCGGACTGGTGGAACATCAGCGGCCCGTGGATGAGCCACAGCTTGTCCAGCAGTTCGACGGCAACGTCGGTGAGCGCCACCCGGGACGTGGTCTCACCCGGAATGGTCACCGAGGCGTCGACGGTCACGGCCGCTCCTAGAAGAACCCGAGCTTGGACTCGGAGTAACTGACCAGCAGGTTCTTGGTCTGCTGGTAGTGGTCGAGCATCATGGCGTGGTTCTCGCGGCCGATGCCGGATGACTTGTAGCCGCCGAACGCCGCTCCCGCCGGGTAGGCGTGGTAGTTGTTCACCCACACGCGTCCCGCCTGGATGTCGCGTCCTGCGCGGTACGCCACGTTCCCGTTCCGCGACCAGACACCCGCACCCAGCCCGTAGAGGGTGTCGTTGGCGATGTCCAGAGCGTCCGCGTAGTCATCGAACCGTGTCACCGAGACCACGGGGCCGAAGATCTCCTCCTGGAACACCCGCATGCTGTTGGTGCCCTCGAACACGGTGGGCTTCACGTAGTAGCCCTCGGCGAGGTCGCCGCCGAGGATGTTCCGCTCGCCGCCGATGAGGACCTTCGCGCCCTCCTGCCGACCGATGTCCATGTAGGACAGGATCTTCTCGAGCTGGTCGTTGGAGGCCTGCGCCCCCACCTGCGTCTCGGTGTCCAGCGGGTTGCCCTGCACCATCTTCTCCACGCGGGCGATCGCGTCCGCCATGAAGGAGTCGTAGATGGAGCCCTGCACGAGTGCGCGGGAGGGGCAGGTGCAGACCTCGCCCTGGTTCAGGGCGAAGAGTGCGAAACCCTCGAGAGCCTTGTCGTAGAAAGCGTCGTGGCTGTCCGCGACGTCCGAGAAGAAGATGTTCGGGCTCTTGCCACCGAGCTCCAGAGTGACCGGGATCAGGTTCTGGCTCGCGTACTGGCTGATCAGGCGACCCGTGGTCGTCTCGCCGGTGAAGGCGATCTTGCGGATGCGCTTGCTCGACGCGAGCGGCTTGCCGGCCTCCACGCCGAAGCCGTTCACGACGTTGATGACGCCCGCCGGCAGGATGTCGCTGATCAGTTCCATCAGTACGAGGATCGACGACGGCGTCTGCTCCGCGGGCTTGAGTACGACGGCGTTGCCGGCAGCGATCGCGGGAGCGAGCTTCCACGTCGCCATGAGGATCGGGAAGTTCCAGGGGATGATCTGCCCGACGACGCCGAGCGGCTCACGGAAGTGGTAGGCCGTCATGTCCTCGTCGAGCTGGGAGAGCTGGCCCTCCTGGGCGCGGATGGCGGCGGCGAAGTACCGGAAGTGGTCGATCGCGAGGGGGATGTCTGCGGCGAGGGTCTCCCGAACGGGCTTGCCGTTGTCCCAGGTGTCCGCCACCGCGAGCATCTCGAGGTTCTCCTCCATGCGGTCCGCGATGCGGTTCAGCACCTGGGCACGCTCGGCGGCGGAGGTCTTGCCCCAGGACGGCGCGGCCTTGTGGGCCGCGTCCAGTGCCAGTTCGATGTCCTCGGCGGTGCCCCGCGCCACCTCGCAGAAGGCCTTGCCCGTCACCGGGGAGATGTTCTCGAAATACTGGCCCTTGATGGGTGAAACCCACTCACCACCGATCCAGTTCTCGTACCTCGGCTTGAAACTGACCTTCGATCCGTCCTGGCCAGGCTGGGCGTAAACAGTCATCGTCGAACTCCTTGAACTCCGTTGTGTAGGACGTCGTCGTCCCTGAGACACATTAGGAGCGCGAACGTTGCGACAACGTTGCATTCATCCGACGGCGCCTTGGTTTCGTCGTGGCGCGGGGTCGGAGCGTCAGCCCTGCCCGGATGCGGTCGCGGCAGCGTCCTCGGCCGGCCGAGCGGCTGCGGGATCGGCGGTATGTGGCGTCGGAGCAGGAGCCGGCTCCGCCGGCGCATCCGGGTCCTCGCACGACGGGGCTTCAGCATCCTCGGCGCCGGGCGCCGGCTCCGTACCGTCCTCGGCACCTGGCTCCGCACCCGTACCGGCCTCCGGGGTTGTCGCCGCTGGTGCGGTCACTGGCCCCGTGGGCGGCTCCGCTGCGCCGGGCTTCTCCGACTGCGTCGTGGCGTCGGCACCCGCGGCGGCGTCTGCTGTCTCCGGGTCCTCCGGCGTCGAGGACTCCGCGTCACACGGTGCTTCCGGGGTCGCTGGGTCGGGCGTCGGCGCGGGTTCGGGCTTCGGGGCAGGAGCAGGTGCCGGTTCGGGTTTGGGCGCGGGAGCCGGCGTCGTCGCATCAGGCTTCGGAGCCGGCGTCGTCGAGTCCGGCTTCGGAGTCGGCTTCGGCGTCGTCGCATCAGGCTTCGGGACCAGCGTCGCATCAGGCTTCGGCGGCGTCGTCGAGCCCGGCTTCGGAACCGTCGGTGTGTCAGGCTTCGGCGGCGTCGTCGAACCCGGCTTCGGGACATTCGGCAGGTCGGACTTGGGCGGCGTCGTCGAGCCCGGCTTCGGGACATTCGGCAGGTCGGACTTGGGCGGCGTCGTCGAGCCCGGCTTCGGAACCGTCGGCAGGTCGGACTTGGGCGGCGTCGTCGAGCCCGGCTTCGGAACCGTCGGCAGGTCGGACTTCGGCGGCGTCGTCGAGCCCGGCTTCGGAACCGTCGGCAGGTCGGACTTCGGCGGCGTCGTCGAGCCCGGCTTCGGAACCGTCGGCAGGTCGGACTTGGGCGGCGTCGTCGAACCCGGCTTGACCGCTCCGACGGAGGGAGGCACCGCACCCTTCGGGGTGGACTTCTCCGGGACGACCTGCCCGCGAGGTACCCCAGCCTTCTCGACATGCTTCTCCGCGCGCTTCTCCGCGGGCATGGACGTGGTACCCGACGATGCTGCGGGCAGGTCGGGACGAGGCACCGGCATCTGACGTCCGGGTGCCGTGGCACCGGACGGTCCAGCCGCATTGCCGGCATCGGCGACGACGTTCGCGTTCCCGTTGCCGTTGCCGTTGCCGTTCCACGGAAGCCCATCGAACGGGAGGTCGCCGTGTATGCCCTGATCGGTCCGGGTGGTGGATTGGGCCCATCCCGGGATGTCCCCTGCGCCGGTGCCCTCGGGGCTGTAGTCCGTGAAGACTCCGGTGCGCTTCCCATGCTGCGCGGGCGCCATCTTCCACCGGGTGGGGTCCACGTGCTCGCCATCGAGGATGGTCTCGAAGTGAAGATGGCACCCGGTCGAGGAACCCGTCGTCCCGAGTTCAGCGATCGAGTCCCCGCCGTTGACCGTGTCGCCCTTCTGGACGGAGACGCCCTGCAGGTGGTTGTAGCTGGTGATCAGGCCGTTGCCGTGGTCGATCTCGACGCGATTACCCCCACCCCAGGCATGCCAGCCCACAGCCCGCACCGTGCCGGCGTCGGCCGCGTAGACGAGTGTTCCGCAGGGAGCGGCGTAGTCCTGGCCCGTATGGAACTCGCCGGGTTCCCCGGAAATGGGGCTGGTCCGGTAGCCGAAGGAGGAGCTCGGCACGAGTGCATCGAGCGGCGCGAAGAGGGTGCCCGCCACGGGTCGTCGAACGGTGGACGTCGTCGAGACCGCGGGGCCGGCAGGCTTGCCTGCGCCGGTGGTGGGAACGGCAAGTGGCGACCGGCCGGGAGTCAGTGCGCGCAGGGGATCGAGGGCCTCGATGGGCGTCAGCAGCGACGGTCCGACGATGCCGGTCGGCGGGAGTGCGTGGTCCCCGGTCCGGGCCACGCTCGACGCCGACAGCGAACCGGCGGAGATCGCGGAGGCGGCCTCCCATGACTGCGGGACGAAGCCCTGGAAACCGACGAAACAGACCACGATCGCGACACTGGCATGCCTGGTGGTGCGCGATGTTCGAACGCTCCGGGCCGGCCCGGCCGGATGCCTTGCGGACTGCGTCATGAGTATCCCCCCTTGCCCGCCCGCTGCATCAACGCGGTGGCCGGGACATGTTGTACGGCGGAATCATCAGCCACCAGCCATAACGTTAACCCCTGCCCGGCCCGCACGACGACGGATTATTGCAATTGGCTAACAAACTTTAGGAGAACTTGAGGGCACCGGTGAGGGTGTGGCCAGCTCGGCGTCGAGCCATTCGGCATGCGCCACCACCGCGGCCCGCCGTGGGGAGCGCGGCGGCAGCACGCGCAGGGCAAGCTCCCACGCCTCGGCGTCGTACTCCGCCTCCGCGAGCGCGAGGTACTGCAGCACGGTCTCGGGTGCACCGTCGTTGAGGACCGCGTCCCTCAGGAGGACCGATACCTCGTTGCGCAGCCTGACGATCGCGGGGGCCTGCGAGCGTGGGAGGACAGGTCCGCGGTAGATTCCGAGGGCCATGCGGTGGGCTCCGCGGTGCAGGTAACTGAGGACCTGTACCGCGTCCACGACCAGCGGTCCCGGCAGCCGGTAGGGGCGGGACTGCGGCACCGTCGCATCCCCGTACTGCGCGAGGACCTTCCGCAGCCGCAGGATTTCCGCACGAACCGTCGTACCGGACGCCTCTTCGGGGTAGGCCATGGTGGCCAGCTGGTCCGCGGTGAGCCCGTCGGGGTGCAGGGCCAGGATGGTCAGCAACTCGGCATGGCGGAGGCTCAACTCGAGCGAGGCACCGCCGGTGTGGACCACCCCGTGGTCCATGCCCAGGATCTGCAGGCTGTTCCGGTAGAGGGTCACCTTGGTGCGCCCCGGCCGACGACGCTTCGTGCGCGGCAGCCTTCCCTGCAGCCGATGGATGCTCAGTTGTGCCTCCGCCGCCGCCACAGCGGCCTCGACGAGCGCCAGGGTGTGGGGGGCAACGGCATCGTGGGTCCCCGTGATGTCGACGACGCCGAGCACCGTCCTGGAGTCGGGGTCGCGTACCGGTACTGCGGTGCAGCTCCAGGGGTGGGCCTTGCGATTGAAATGCTCCGCCCCGGCGATCTGCACGCTCCGGTCGAGCGCGAGCGCCGTACCGGGAGCACTCGTGCCGACGGTTGATTCCGACCAGTCCGCACCGGCGACGAAGAGCATGCCTTCCGCCCGGCGCCGCAGCTCGCGGTCGCCGTCCACCCACAGGAGTCGCCCGTTCTCGTCACCGACGGCCACGAGCATCCCCGCCTGCAGGCTCGGCTGGACGAGCAGGCGGTCGATCACCGGCATGACCGCCGCCAGGGGGTGCGCCTGGCGATAGCTTTCGAGCTCCTCCTCGGAGCAGAACAGCCGGGCTTCGGCGGCGGCGGGATCACGGAGGAATCCGAGCGACCTGCGCCAGGACTCGCGGACGACGCCGCGGAGGTCACCGTCGACCCCTGACCCCCGCCCGAGGGCCTCGTGCGCTGCGAAGGCTCTTCGCTGCAGCGCGTCGGACGAGAGCTCGGCTTCGGCTAGTGAACGGGACGGCGACATCGGCACTCCGCTTCGTGACCAGTCCCATCAATGACGTGGGACAGACCACAGTGTAGCCGTACTACTCACCGCGGGAAATGGCCACCATGTCCTCGCGCGGAACGAGCTTCACGCGCTCCCTGACGAGCTCGGCATTGCCCGACGTGTTGACGAAGTTGGCCCCCAGCTTCATCTCGTGGGCGTCCAGCTTCAGCCACCCCTCCCAGGTCGTGTATTCGACTCCGCGCTCCTCGAGGAGGTCGATGATGGCGTCCTCCGACCCGTCCTCCGCCGGCGGGAGGTTCAGCCGGTCCTCGAGCAGGTAGCCGATGGTCTCGAGGGCGTCTCCCTTGGTGTGACCGATGAGACCCACGGGTCCGCGCTTGATCCAGCCGGTGGCGTAGATGCCGGGCACCGGCATGCCGTCCTCGTCGATGACGCGCCCACCCTCGTTGGGGATGACGCCGCGCTTCTCGTCGAACCCGACCTCGGGCAACTCCGACCCGAAGTAACCGATGGCCCGGTAGACGGCCTGGACCGGGTAGTCGACGATCTCGCCGGTCCCGCGGACGCTGCCGTCCCCGGTCAGTTCCGTGCGCTCGAACCGGATGCCCGCAACCCTGCCGGGGGTGTCCGGCGAATCGTGGACCTCGACCGGCGAGTGGAGGAAGTGCAGGTGGAGGCGGCGCGAGGCGCCCGTCGGCTCGTCCTCGACGAGCCAGTTCGTGAGCGTCTTCACCATGGTCTTCGTCTGGTTGTTCGACGCGATCTGCGCCTCGGAGCCGGCGTCGAAGTCGAAGTCCTCCGGGTAGAGGACGATGTCGACGTCGCGCGAGTGCGAGAGCTCCCGCAGTTCCAGGGGCGTGAATTTCACCTGTGCCGGTCCGCGGCGGCCGAAGACGTGGACGTCGGTCACGGGCGAGGCCTTGAGTCCCTGGTAGACGTTGTCCGGGATCTCGGTGGAGAGGAGGTCGTCGGCGTGCTTGGACAGGATGCGGGCGACGTCGAGTGCCACGTTCCCGTTGCCGATCACGGCGACCTCGCGGGCGTCGAGCGGCCAGTCCCGGCTCACGTCGGGGTGACCGTCGTACCAGGACACGAAGTCGGCTCCACCGAAGGAACCCTCGAGCCCGATGCCCGGGATGTCCAGGTCCGCGTCCCGGATGGCGCCGGTCGCGAAGATGACGGCGTCGTAGAAACGGCGGAAATCGGAGAGCGTGAGGTCGCGCCCGTAGTTAACGTTCCCGAGGAAGCGGATGTCACCGCGGTCCAGCACCTTGTGCAGCGCGTTGACGATGCCCTTGATGCGGGGGTGGTCCGGAGCGACCCCGTAGCGGATGAGTCCGTAGGGTGCCGGGTACTGGTCGAAGAGATCGATACTGACGGCGAAGTCGCCCCCCTGGACCTCGTTCGACTTCGTCAGGATGTCGGCGGCGTAGACGCCGGCCGGACCGGCGCCGATGATCGCGACCCGCAGCGGTCGTGCCGCAGCTGAGGTAGACACTGATTAGCCTTCTTCCCGGTGGAATGCTCCCGATGGTTACCGCGGTGCACAATAAGCGCACAGTTCCCTATTCTAAATGCCCCACGGCGGCACCGACGAAAACAGTGGTACGCATCTCCCCCTGGATTCGTCACCGGCGGAGCGCGGGATCGGGAAACCGGGGGAATAAAGGTCTTCCGGGTCCGGTTCACGACCTCGTGACTGCAACACGCGGGAAGACACCGAAGCCGGCACGGAGCGAGAACTCCACGGGCATCCTCTTCGGCATCGGCGCGTACGGCCTCTGGGGCCTGCTCCCGCTGTACTTCCTCGTCCTGGCGCCCGCCGGCCCCGTCGAGATCGTGGCGAACCGCGTGCTCTGGTCCCTGATCTTCTGTGCCCTGCTCCTCACGGTGCTGCGCTCGTGGCGGCCCGTCCTGACGGCCCTGCGCACGCCGCGGATCGTCGGGACCCTGACCGTGGCCGCACTGCTGATCGCGGTGAACTGGCTGGTCTACACCTACGGGGTCACGACGGGTCAGGCGATCGAGGCCGCCCTCGGCTACTTCATCAACCCCATCGTCTCCGTCCTGCTGGGCGTGGTGGTCCTTCGTGAGACTCTCCGTCCGCTGCAGTGGACGGCCATCGGCATGGGCATCCTCGCCGTGATCGTGCTCGCGGTCGGGTACGGCGCGGTGCCGTGGATCGCCCTGACCCTCGCCTTCTCCTTCGGCCTCTACGGATTCACGAAGAAGAAGGTGGGCTCACGCGTGGACGCGATCTCCAGCCTCAGCATCGAGACGGTGGTCCTGGCGCCGATCGCCCTCGCCGTCATGCTGTGGCTCGGGTCGACGGGCAACGCGACCCTGACCACCGAGGGCGCGGGGCACTTCTGGATCATGGCAGCCTCGGGCGTCATCACAGCGGTCCCCCTCATCTTCTTCGGCGCTGCAGCGCGCCGTCTGCCGCTGACCACCATCGGGCTGCTCCAGTACCTCGCCCCGGTGCTCCAGTTCCTCCTCGCGCTCCTCGTCCTCGGGGAAGAGATGCCGTTCGAACGATGGATCGGCTTCAGCCTCGTATGGGTGGGGCTCATCCTCCTGACGGTGGACATGCTCCGCACCGTGCGCCGCCAGCCGAAGCCCGCGCCGTCGGCGGAACCCGCGGCAACCGCCGCCTGAGCCCCGACCCGGACGGGCAGGGATCAGAGCGGGGGGCGCACCCAGTCCCGGGGGACCACGACCATGGGCACCGGCAGTGCGCGCAGCATCTGGTTCGCGGTGGTGCCGAGGAAGATCTGGCGGCGCTGGGCGAGACGGCTCGACCCGACGATCACGAGCTCTCCGGGATCCCACTCGATCTCGTCGATGGCCTGCTCGATCGTCCGGCCGTGGGCCACGGCGACCGACGCCTCATGGTCCGTCGGCAACTGCTCGACTGCGCGTGCCAGCACCGAATGGGCATGCTGGTGCGCCTTGTTGATGGCTTCGCCCGAATCGGACGCCTCGTGGACGTCGAGGGCCACGAGGGAGATCAGCCGCAGGGGGAGACCACGCCGCGCAGCGGACTCGACGGCGACGTCGAGCACGCCGTCCGCCCCGGCGCGGGTGCCGACCGCACTCGTCATCCGGGTGAAGGCGGACCGGTGCCGGTATCCGCGGGGGGCGAGCGCCACCGGGACACTGGAGCTGTGGAGCACGGCGTTCGCGACGCTGCCGACGGTGAAGCGCCGCAACAGGCCGTTGCTCGACGCGCCGACCACGATCAGTCCGGCGTCGACGTCGGACGCCACCTCGAGGAGCCCCTGCGCGAACGAGTCCGCGAGCCGCACGTGCGTGGTGACCTCGACGCCGTCGGGCACGCCCGCCGCAGCGCGGTCGAGCGCGTCCTGTACGCGCTGGCGGCCGGCTGCGACGCTGCCGTCCTGCGGCCAGTCCAGGACGGTGACCAGGTCGATGGCCGCCGCCTGCGTGAGGGCCAGTGAGGTGGCCAGCTCGAGGGCGTCCTGCCCGCGGTCATTCCCGGTATAGCCAACGACGTAGCGCACTGCGGTTCCTCATGATTCGTTCGGTGCGAAGGCGGCGCGGCCTTCGGAAGCGCCGCGGAGTCGGTTCACTCTAGCGCAGCGGCACCGCCGTCCGTCCCGCTACTGCCTCGGGGCCGAGCCCTGGATGATCACCTCCTGGCGGAAGAACGCCGGGTTGATGCGCCACCAGATGAGCATGAGCACGGCGCCGAGCAGGATCACGCCGACGCCGAGGATGAACACCATGCCGATACCGAACAGCTCGGAACCGGAGCCGTAGGCCGGGTCCATCGAGTCGGTGGCGGTCTTGAAGAACATGACCAGCAGGATGACTCCGCCGAGCAGCGGCGCGAGGAACCGGAACAGGGCGTTCCTGGCGCTGCTGAAGGCCTGGGCGCGGAAGTACCAGACGCAGGCGAGTGCAGTGATGCCGTAGTAGAAGCAGATCATCATGCCCAGCGCCGTGATGGTGTCCCAGAGGGCGTTCTCGGACACGAGCCGCGTGAAGACGTAGAAGCCGGCGGCCGCGACCGCCGCGGCGATCGTCGCGTAGCTCGGCGACTTGTACTGAGGGCTGATGCGGCCATACCCCTTCGGCAGGGCCTTGTAGTGGCCCATGGCAAGCAGGGTGCGGGCCGGGGAGACGAACGTGGACTGGAGGGATGCCGCCGAGGAGCTGAGGACGGCGATCGACATGAGGATGGCGAACGGGCCCATCACCGGACCGGCGAGCGCCGCGAAGATGCTCTCCTGGTTGTCCGGGTTGCCGGCTCCGAGGTCCCCCTCGCCCACGCCGGCGAAGGAGAGGGTCGCGAGGGCGACGGTGAGGTAGATGACCACGATGACGACCACCGTCAGGGCGCCTGCGCGGCCCGGGGTCTTCTCCGGGTTCCTGGTCTCCTCGTTCATGGTCAGTGTCACGTCCCAGCCCCAGTAGATGAAGATGGACAGCGAGACACCGGCCGCGAAGGCGGAGAAGGAGCCGACGGCGAACGGGTTGAACCATTCCGCGCTGATGGCGGTGGCGTCGAAGGCCGTGCCGTTGGCCACATGCAGGAACGCGGCGATCGCGAACCAGGCGAGCACCGCGAGCTGGAAGGTGACCAGGACGTACTGGACCGCTTTGGTGGTCTCCATGCCGCGGTAGGAGACGTAGCAGGCGAGCGCGATGAAGACGAGCGTCGTCGCGATGTTGACCGGCAGGTTGAGCGTGAGGTCCGCGAGGCCCGGGTTGCGGAACACCTGCGCGAGCATCAGGTAGAAGAAGTCGACGGCGACCGCGGCCAGGTTGGACAGGACGATCACGGTGGCGGCGATGAGCCCCCACCCGCCCATCCAGCCGACCCAGGGACCGAAGGCGCGCGTGGCCCACGTGAAGGTGGTGCCGGAATCCGGCATGGCGCTGTTGAGTTCCCGGTAGCCGAAGGCGACGAGCAGCATGGGGATGAAGCCGACCAGGAAGATGGCCGGCAACTGCACCCCGACCTCGGCGACCGTGGGCCCGAGGGCCGCGGTCAGCGTGTACGCGGGGGCCACGCAGGACACCCCGATGACGACGGCGCCCAGCAGGCCGACGGTTCCGGCGTCGAGGCCCTTCTTGCTGAGCCCCGTCCCTCTCTGTGTTGTCTCATCGATACTCATGCGTCCGCCTCTGTGGTAACGGCGCCCGGGCCGGTGGAACCGGGCGTTGCGTACGTACGCGGGACGACGATCATGGGGATCGTCAGCGTACGCAGGATCTTGTTCGCCGTGGAGCCGAGGAAGATGCGCATGTGCTGCGCGAGGCGGCTGGAGCCGACCAGCAGCACCTCGCCCTCGTCCCAGGCCAGGGCCTCGATGGCCTCCTCGATGGAGGCGCCGTGGGCCGTCTCGACGCTCACCCTCCCGCCGGCGGCGAGGGCGGACGCGGCGTCCGCGAGTCGGCGGTTCGCCTCGTCCTCGACGCCCTCCGGATCCTCGTGCCCCGCGTCTAGCGTGACGAGGGACACCAGGCGCAGCGGGAGGCCGCGACGTTGCGCCGAGGACACGGCGACGGAGACCACGTCGTCCGCTCCCGCCCGGTTGCCGACCGCGCAGGTCAGGCGGGTGATCGGATCGGTGCGGCGGTAGGACCTGGGGGCCAGCGCCACCGGGACCGGCGAGGCGTGGAGGAGGCTCCGGGCCACGTTGCCGACGTTGAACAGGTTGGTGAGCCCGCGGGAGCTCGCACCGATGACGATCAGGGACGCCTCGGTGTCCTCGGCCGCCCGGATGAGGCCCTCTGCGTTGGATTCGGCACGGACCACCACGCCGCGAGCGGAGACGTCCTCCGGCACGAGCGCCAGGCCCTGGTCCATCCACTCCCGCAACTGGACGGTCAGGAGGCTCTCGAACCCCCTGCCCGGGAGGTAGGTTCCCGCGTAGGGGGAATGCGCGGGGGTGACGAGGACGAGGTCGAGGGACGCGTCCTGGCGACGCGCGAGGGCGACGGCGAGGCAGACGGCGTCGTGCCCGCGCCCATCGGCGGTGTACCCGACGACATACCGCATGATCACGCCCCCCGACCGGTCGGGGCGGCCTCCACGCCGGCGGACAGCGCGCGGTGGATCTCGGCCGCGGTGTGCCGGCCCATCCGGATGGCGCCGTCGACGTGCTGGTAGCCCTCGGCCGCGATGTCGGAGCAGGACCAGTGGATGGGGCCCACGGGTGTGCGCTGGTCGCGGCCGTACCGGTGCAGCCCGCCGAGGTCGTAGCTCGAGGCGTAGGCGCCGCGTGTCCACTCCTCCGACGCCCAGTCCGATTCGTAGTACACCTCCGGCTCCAGGGCCTTCGGGCCGAGGAAGTTCGCGATCGCGGAGAGAATGCGCTCGCGGCGTTCGTGCGGAGCCAGCTCGAACATGGCGTCGGCCTTCTCGTCGGAGACGAAGCCCACCAGGGTGCCGCGGGGGTCCTCGAAGTTCGTGTTGTCGTAGACCTCCTGCACGATCGACCCGGCGCTGAAGCCGGTCCCCGAGAGTCCCTCCTCGCGCCAGAACGGCGTGGTGTAGACGGCGTGGACCTTGATCACCAGGCCGAGGGACTGGTGCTGGTGCATCTGGTGCTGGCGTCGCGGCAGCGGCGGGTCGTAGCTGATGCGCGAGTAGAGGTTCGGCGGGACGGCGACGACGGCGTACCGCGCCCGCACCGTCGTCGTGTCCGAGACCACGGTGACGCCCTCGGCGGTGTCGGGGCCGTCCATGCCGCTCCAGCGGAGCGTGCGCACGGGGCTCGAGAGGATGACGTCCTCCCCCAGCTCGGCCGCCATGCGCTCCGACACGGACTGCATGCCGCCGACGACGCGCTTGTCGAGGATGAAATCCTCGTCCACCAGGTTCGAGAAGGAGCCGGCGGTCGCCGCCATGAGGATGGCCTGCAGGGTGGAGAACGAGTGCGCCGGCTTGGTCAGCATGCCGCCGGCGATGAACAGGCCGATGTTGTCGCAGGCCTCCTCGTCGTCGGACTGCTGCCGGAGCCAGTGGTGGAAGGAGATGGTGTCGAGGGCCCTGGCGTCCGGGTGGTTCCAGGGTGCTTCCGGCCCGGCCTCGTCCACGAGCCGGTCGAGGATCACGATGAGGCGTTCCATCTCCTCCCGCGTGTAGTCGCTGACGGGGAACATCTCGCCGCTGTAGCGGATCGGTTCGCCGTCCGGGCCGATGTACACGGAGTCGCCCTCCCGGTAGCGGGAGAACGTCGTCAGGCCGAGTTCACCGAGGAGACCGATGAGGGCGGTCTGGTCCGGCGACACCCACTGCCCCCCGACCTCGAAGACGGCGCCGTCGATGACGTCCGTGTGGGTGCGCCCGCCCACACGGTCGCGCGCCTCGAGCACGGCGACCGAGTGCCCGGCCTTCTTCAGCTCGCGGGCGGCGGTGAGGCCCGAAGGCCCTGCTCCGATGATGACGACGTCGCGTTCGATGGTGTTCACGTGCTCCTCCTCGTGCTGCATGACGCAGGACACAAAATGAATGATATTCATTATTGCGCCTACTATAGCCACAGGGCCCCGCGGAGGGAAGGCCCGGAAGTAGGGTTAACGCCATCGCAACAGGGAGCAGGATCGATGACCTCAGCACTACCGACCCCCCGGCGCGCCGGACGTCCTCCCCGCAGCATCCTGTCCCGGGATCGGATCACGGCGGCGACACTCGACCTGATCGCCGCGGAGGGCTACGAGGGCCTGACGATGTCCGCCCTCGCCCGAAGGCTCCATGTGGCTCCCTCCGCCCTCTACAACCACGCCGCCTCGAAGCAGGAGGTGCTCCGCTGGGTCCAGGACCATGTCATGACCATGGTCGACTTCAGCGCGTTCGCCGTGCAGCCCTGGGACGAGGCGGTACGGCAGTGGGCCTGGTCCTACCGCGAGGTCTTCGCGCGGCACGCCCCGCTGATCCCGGTGATCGCCGTCCTGCCCGTGACCGATGCTGCGGAGACGCTGCGTATGTACGAGGAGGTGGCTCGCGGTTTCGCTGCGGCGGGCTGGCCGGAGGCGCGGATCGTACCGGCGATCGTCGCCCTCGAATCCTTCATCTACGGCTCCGCGCTCGACGTCGCCGCTCCGGGCGACATCTTCGACTCCGGCACGCTCGCGGACGACTTCCCCGTGTTCACCTCGGCGGTGCGCAGCGCCTCGAAGGCGGCAGGGGCGGAGCGGGCGGCGGATGCCGCCTTCCGGGCCGGGCTCGACGGCATGATCGCCGGCCTCCGCCAGCAGCTGGCCACCCACTCCTCCTGAGCTCCGCGTCCCGCAGCACGACCCCCGTGACGGGCAGGGCTCCCTGCGCGCTGCGGGTCGGCGTCCCCCGAACGCACGAAGGCCCCGCAGCACTGCTGCAGGGCCTTCGTCACCGGTCCGGGGTCAGCCGGCGCTGACCGCGCGGATCGCGGCCTCGAGGACGTCCAGTCCGTCCTCGAGCAGCTCGTCGGTGATCACGAGCGGCGGCAGCAGACGGACCACGTTGCCGTAGGTGCCGCAGGTGAGGATGATGACGCCCTCGCGCAGGCACTGGGCAGCGATCGCCTTCGTGGCCTCGGCGTTGGGGGTCTTGCCGCCCGGCTCGACGAACTCGATGGCGAGCATGGCGCCGCGTCCGCGGAGCTCACCGATGATGCTGCGGTCGCCGAGGTCGGCCTGCAGCGCGGCGACACGCTCCGAGACCCGGGCCTCGATGCTGCGGGCGCGGCCGGCGAGGTCCTGGTCCTTCATGGTGCCGATCGCCGCCAGCGCCGCCGCGCAGGCCACCGGGTTGCCGCCGTAGGTGCCGCCGAGCCCGCCGGCGTGCACGGCGTCGAGCAGGTCCGCGCGTCCCGTGATGGCCGAGAGCGGCATGCCACCGGCGATCCCCTTGGCCATGGTGATGAGGTCCGGCACGACACCCTCGTGGTTCACGGCGAACCACTCGCCGGTGCGGCAGAAGCCGGACTGCACCTCGTCGGCGATGAACACGACGCCGTTCGCCGTGGCCCACTCCGCGAGCGCGGGGAGGAAACCGTCGGCGGGCACGATGAAGCCGCCCTCACCCTGGACGGGTTCGATGATGATCGCGGCGACCGACCCGGCGCCGATCTGCTTCTCGATCATCGTGATGGCACGCTGCGCCGCCTCGGGACCCGTGATGGCCGGGTTCTCCTCGCGGAACGGGTAGCTCATCGGGACGCGGTAGATCTCGGGCGCGAAGGGACCGAAGTTCGCCTTGTACGGCATGGACTTGGCGGTCAGGGCCATGGTCAGGTTGGTGCGGCCGTGGTAGGCGTGGTCGAAGGCGACGACGGCGTCCCGGCCGGTGGCAAGCCGGGCCACCTTGACCGCGTTCTCCACCGCTTCGGCGCCGGAGTTGAAGAGGACCGTCCGCTTCTCGAAGTCGCCCGGCGTCAGCTCGGCGAGCTGCTCCGCGACGGCGATGTAGCCCTCGTAGGGCGTGACCATGAAGCACGTGTGCGTGAAATGCTCCACCTGCTCCCTCACCGCGGCGACGACCGCTGGGTCGGAGGCGCCGACGCTCGTCACGGCGATGCCGGAGCCGAGGTCGATGAAGGAGTTGCCGTCGACGTCCCGGATGATCGCGCCGTCGGCGTCCGCCGCGTACACGGGCACGCCCGAGGCGACGCCCTTGGCGACGACGGCGGACCGGCGTGCGGCCAGCTCGGTGGACTTCGGGCCGGGGAAGTCGCCGGTAATGCTGCGCTTCTGCTCGAGCCGGAAGGTCGGTGCGACAGCACCGGGTGTGGTGGCGAAGGTGGTCATAAGGGGGTTCCTATCCAGACGGGGACGCTCAGGCGTCCAGCACGCTCATCACGTGCTTGATGCGGGTGTAATCCTCCACGCCGTACATGGAGAGGTCCTTGCCGTAGCCGGAGTGCTTGAAGCCGCCGTGCGGCATCTCGGCGGTCAGCATGATGTGCGTGTTGATCCAGACCGCACCGAAGTCGAGGTCGCGGGAGACCCGCATCGCGGTGCCGTGGTTCGAGGTCCAGACGCTCGAGGCCAGCGCGTAGTCCACGCCGTTGGCGAGCTCGACGGCCTCTTCCTCGGTCGCGAACGTCTGCACCGTCACCACGGGGCCGAACGTCTCCTGCTGCACCACGGAATCGTCCTGGCGGGCGCCGGTGACGATCGTCGGCTCGAAGAAGTAGCCCTTGTCCCCGGCCCGCCGGCCGCCCGTCGCGATGCTGCAGTGGGACGGCAGCGCGTCGATGACGGCGTTGACCGCGTTGAAGTGGTTGATGTTGTTCAGGGGCCCGAAGTAGTTCTCCGAGTCCTCCGCGCTGCCGGTCTTCAGGGTGGCCGTGTGCTCGACCATCGCCGCGACGAACTCGTCGTGCGCCTGCTCCTGCACGAGGACGCGGGTGATGGCCGTGCAGTCCTGGCCGGCGTTGAAGAACGCGAACTCGGCGATGGCCTGGGCGCTCTTCGTGAGGTCGGCGTCGGCGAACACGACGGCGGGAGCCTTGCCGCCGAGTTCCAGGTGGGCCCGCTTGAGGCCCTTCGCAGCGCTCGTGGCGACCGCGATGCCGGCGCGCACGGATCCCGTGATCGACACCAGTCCGGGGACGGGGTGCTCCGTCATGGCGGCACCGGTCTCGCCCGTGCCCAGCACGACGTTCAGGACGCCGTCGGGAAGGATGCCCTGCGTGAGGCGCGCGAGGACGAGGGTCGATTCCGGGGTTGTGTCGCTCGGCTTCAGGACCACTGTGTTGCCTGCGGCGAGGGCGGGGCCGATCTTCCAGATGGCCATGAGCAACGGGTAGTTCCACGGCGCCACCTGGGCGACGACGCCGATGGGTTCGCGGCGCACGTAGGAGGTGTGACCCTCCATGTACTCGCCCGCGGACTTGCCCTCCATGAGCCGCGCCGCGCCGGCGAAGAACCGCAATTGGTCGGCACCGACGGCCACTTCCTCGGCGGCGATCATCGCGCGCACCTGGCCTGTGTTGCGGTGCTGCGCCTCGACGAGTTCGTCACTGGCGGCCTCGACGGCGTCCGCGAGCTTCAGGAGCATCAGCTGGCGCTGGCTCGGTGTGGTCCGCTTCCAGGTGGTGAAGGCACGCGCTGCGGCGCGCATGGCGTCGTCGACGTCCGCCGCTGTGGAGATGGGCGACTGCGCCACCACCTCGCCGTTGGTGGGGTTGACGATGTCCAGGAGCTCGGTCCCGGCGGGCGTCACGAACGCTCCGTCGATGTAATTCTGAAGGGTCTCGGCCACGCTGCAGTGCCTTTCACGAGGATGGGGTCCGCGGCGCGGACGGGGTACATCCGGCCACGGGGTATCGACATGACGGTACCGGGGCACCGTCCGGCGTGCCAGAGCTATCTGCACAGCGTCCGCCCCTTGCGTGCGTGCAAAGGCACAGCGCCGCCCTAAGCTGGATCCATGGCCATCACCCTCGCCGATCTGCTGTCCGATCCCGCCCTGGGCCTGGTCGTCGAGGGGTCCCCGGAGCCGCCGGTCCAGCCCATCCAGTGGGTCGCGGTGACCGAGCTCGAGGACCCGCGGCCGTTCCTCAACGGGGCCGAAGTGGTGCTCACGACGGGCGTCCGGCTGAAGACGGGCGCTGCGCAACGGGCCTTCGTCCGGCGGGTGCACGAGGCCGGGGCCCTGGCCATCGGGTTCGGCGTCGGGCTCACGCATCGGAGGATCCCGGCGGCCGTGCTCGGGGAGGCGGACGCCGTCGGCCTCCCCGCGTTCCGGGTCCCGTACGAGGTCCCCTTCATCGCCATCGGCAAGCGGGTGGCCGATGCCCTCTCCGCCGACCACTACGCGGGGCTCGAGGACCTCCTCGAGGGCCACGCCGTCCTGGCCGCGGCGCTGCTGGGCCCGGGGGGCCTCACCGCACTCCTCGACGAGCTCGCCCGGATGCTCGGCACCGACGTCGCGCTGTTCCAGTACGGTGCGTGCATCGCGCGCACCTCCCGTCCGCGCGCAGGAGCCGACGCCGCGGGCGTCGCCGCCCGGCCGACCGGGGCGCCGGACCCGACGACGTGGCACCGGCTGCCGGTCGCCACCGGTCTCAAGGACCGCTGCACTCTCGCCCTCGCCGAGCCCTACGACCGGACCGCCGTCGTCGACTACGCGCAGAGCCTGATCTCTGTCGAGCTGACCAACCAGGCCAGGAACCGGACCGGGGCGCGCGCGGCGTCGGGCCAGCTGCTCGAGGACGTGGTGCGCGGCACGCTCGCCGGCGCGGAGGCGGCGGCCCGGCTCGCCGGGTCCGGCCTCGACACGACGCAGCGGCACAGCGTGCTGATCGTGGACGTCGCCTCCGGCCAGCGGCGCGCGCTGCGGACCCTCCCGCTGCCCGACGGCTGGAACGGCGGCGTCGCGGGGCTCGTCGACGAGCGACTCGTGCTCGTCCTCCCCGCCGGCCCCACGCCCGATCCCGTCGAGCTGAGCCGGTACCTGCACGGCGCCGGTCTGACGGCGCGCATCGGCGTCGGCGGCACCTACGCCCAGCCGAACGGACTGCGGTGGAGCTACTTCGAGGCCCGGGAGGCGCTCCAGCGGGGGCAACCCCTCAATGTCGCCGACCGCCTGAGCCTGACGTCCCTGCTGATGGCCAGCGCGGACGTCCCGCTCGCCGACCTCGCGGCGGAGACGCTCCGGCCGCTCGAGGCGTTCGACGGGGCCCACGGTGCGGGGCTGCTGGCCACGCTGCAGCGCTACCTCGACCTCGACGGCTCGGTGGCCGCGGTCGCCGCGGACCTGGACCTGCACCGCAACACGATCAGGTACCGGCTCCAGCAGGTCGTAACGCTCACGGGCTACGATCCCGCGGTCACCGCGGACCGCGTACACCTGTACCTGGCGCTCCGTGTCCGGGCCCTAGGCTGACGCGACCCGCCCCGGTACCGGCACCGTCCCGGCACTGTCCCGCCGGCGTGGGATAGTTGACCCACCTGTACCGGTCTCACTGTCCTTCGGGGGTCTTCGTGTCTCTGCTTTCTTCCGGGCTTTCCACCAACGAGTCCGATCTCGAGGAGCTCGCCCGCCAGGCGGTCCTGCAGGACTACCGGCTTCCCTACGGCGAGGCGGACGCCTCACCGGCGGGGGACCCCGGCTACGCGACGCCGCCGGAATTGCTCAACCTCGTGAAGCTCGCCGTGCGGGTGAGCGGCATGGACGCCGGCGCCATCAATATCATCACGGCGGACCAGCAGCATCAGATCGCGGCCGTCGGGGTGGACGCCAGCGTGTGCTCACGCGAGGACTCCATGTGTTCCAAGGTCTTCACGAGCGGGGACACCACCGCCCTGGCGGACGCCTCCCTCGACCCGCGGTTCGCCGACAACCCCTTCGTCAACGGCGGCATCGCCCGCGTGCGCTCCTACGCGTCCGTCCCGCTCGTCACCGAACGCGGTGCGGCCCTCGGCAGTCTCTGCGTGTTCTCGCCCGTGATCCGGACGATCGACGACGAACAGCGGGAAGGACTCGAGATCCTGGCACGGCAGATCGTGGAGGTCCTCGAACTGCAGTTCACGACGCGTCAGCTCGTCGAGGCCCTCGAGGTGGTGCGGCGCAGCAACGAGGACCTGGCGGGGTTCGCCGCGCGCGTGAGCCACGACCTGCGGAACCCGCTGACGGCGATCCTCGGCTACGCGGAACTCAGCGAGCAGGACGACGACGTCGCGCCGACCGGGCCGGCGGCACGCTACTTCAGCATCATCCGGGGCAGCGCCAGCCGCATGCTGTCCACCGTGGAGGAGGTCCTCCAGTTCTCCCGCATCGGCGGGACGATCTGCCGCAGGACGGTACGCCTGAACACCATGATGAACGCCGTGCTGCAGGACGTCCTGCCGCTCAGCAGCGCGTGCGACGCCATGGTGACGGTGCAGGACGCCGAGTTGAACGTCGACCAGGCGCAGGTCACCGCGCTGCTGCAGAACCTGGTGGCGAACGGGATCAAGTACTCGACGCCCGGCTCTCCCCCTCGCATCGAGGTGATCGCGAGCGTCGGGGAGACGCAGCTGCTGCGCGTCATCGACCACGGCAAGGGCATCGCCCCGGCGGACCGGCAGCGGGTCCTGGAACCCCTCGTGCGGCTGAACCGGGACGGCGATCCGGCCGGGAGCGGGATCGGCCTGGCGACCTGCGCGCGGATCGCGGCGGCGCACGGAGGGTCGATCAGCCTGTCCGAGACGCCCGGCGGCGGCACCACGGCCACCGTGGATCTCGGCCCCGCCTGACACACCCCTGGTTCCGCCACCGCGGCCGGCGGCTCGCCGGCGCGCCGCTAGCGGTCCTGGGGCTGCAGTTCCTGGACCTGGTCCGCGTGGGCGAGCGGGAGGCGGAACGCGAAGGTCGAGCCTTCGCCTGCGACGCTCCGGCAGGTGATGGTGCCGCCGTGGCGTTCCACGATCGCCTTGGAGATGGCGAGGCCGAGGCCCACCCCGGGAATCGCCGCGTTGCGGGCCCCCGAGGTGCGGAAGAACTTGGAGAAGACACCCCGCTGCTCCTCCGCCGTCATGCCGCTGCCCTGGTCGGTCACGGAACATTCCACGTCGCCGTCGACCTCCCTGGCGCGGATGCTCACGCGCCCGCCGCCCGGTGAGTACTTGACGGCGTTCGAGAGCAGGTTGTCCAGGACGTCACCGATCCGGGAGGCGTCGCACAGCGCGACGAGCCCAGGGTCGGTGAGGTCCTCGAACCGCACCAGCGGATTCGTGTTGCCCCGCTCGGCCGAGGCGACGCGGCGCCCCACGAGGCCGGAGAAATCCGTGGGCACGGGGGTGATCTCGGGAGAGCCCTCCGCGGCAGACAGCAGGTCCACCACGAGCTTGTGCAGCCGTTCGGAGTTCCTGGACACCACCTCGAGGCCCGAGGCGACGTCGGGGTCGAGGTCCGGCGTCCCCAGGAGCAGTTCGAGGTATCCCCGGATCGCCGTCAGCGGGGTCCGCAACTCGTGCGAGACGGTCGCCACGAACTCGTCCTTCGCATTCAGCGCGGTGACGAGTTCCGTGACGTCGTTGAACGTGACGACGGAGCCTTCGCGGTCGCCCGCCTGATTGCTCATCAGCCGCGACGACGTCGAGAGGACCCGCTGGTGGGGCCGCTCGCCCCACCACAGGAGATAGTCGGAGAACACCTGACCGTCCGCCGCACGCCGCGTAGGACGTCGGGCGGCCGGCACGTCCGTCTCGCCGTCCTGCTGGAAGATGCGCAGGGCGGCCTCGTCCGTATCGTGTGCCCCGCCGGCGAGCACCCGGAACTGCTCGAGCTTGCGGTTCGAGAGGACCGTCCGACCCTCCTCGTCGACGGCGGTCACGCCGATGTCCACACTGTTGACCACGGTGTCCAGCAACCGTTCGCGACGTGCGCTCTCCTCGAACAGCACCCGCAGGGCGCGGTCCTTCTCCTCGACGACGGACTGCTGCGCCATCATGCTCGCTGTCATCACGTGGATGGTCACGCCGATGGCGAGCATGATGAACGGCAGGAGGAAGGACTGCGTCAGCGACTGCGAGGTGACCGCTGTGTCCGTGACGAAGACCGGCACCCAGACGATACCGAGCGAGGCGAGGAACCCTGCGGCGAGGACTGCCCGCGGGTACAGGCCGGAGGCCGCCAACCAGATGACGGGGAACACGGTGAGGAGGCCGACACCCGTGATGACGGTACCCGCCCCGTAGCGCATGAACCCGATCGGGATGAAGTCGAGCAGCGGGATGACCAGGAAGCTCGCGTACGGAAGCCGGTCCCACGGGACGAGTACGCACAGCGCCAGCAGGACGGCCTGCAGCCAGAGTCCGATCATGAACGACGGGCTGGAGAAGAGGTCCCGGTGGAAGACCAGGCCGCCGGCGACGATCAGCAGGACGGTCAGGGACAGCGGCAGCTGGCTGAGGATCACGCGCGCACGCAGGGACAGTTCGTGGAACTGCTTCCTGTTGAGTGTCAGGTAGGAGAGCACTCTGTCCATCGTCCGGCCGTCCCCCTGGTGGTCATCGGATTCGTCCGCCGGAATGGCGGGGCGATGCTCCTCGCCAGCCACACACTAACGCGGTAGTCCCGCGATTCCGGGTGGTGAAAGTCGAGAGACCCCTCAAGATCACATCAAGTTCGCCACAACAAGCCGGCCATTCGGGCGAAGCATCGCGGCGCGCCCGGAAGTCCGTGCGCCATAGCGTTTAATGAGGATCATGACTGCTGCCCCGGAGATCCGCCGTGCCCTCGTTGTCGAGGACGACGTCGATATCCGGGGTCTCCTCGTCCAGATCCTGCAGCGCGAGGGCTTCGAGGTCGCCGAGGCCGCGACCGCGCGCGAGGGCCTCGCGAAGGCGCGCGCGGGCGCCGACCTCATCACCCTGGACCTCAACCTCCCCGACGGCGACGGCGTGGAGATCTGCCGCGAGGTCCGCACCTTCTCGGACGCCTACATCCTCATGATCACGGCACGCACCGACGAGATCGAACGCCTCACGGGCCTCGAGACGGGCGCGGACGACTACATCAGCAAGCCCTTCAGCCCGCGGGAACTGGTGGCGCGCATCAATTCGCTGTTCCGCCGCCAGAGCCGCCAGGCCGCCGTCGACGTCGCGAACGCCGACGAGCGCCAGCGCGCCGCGGAGGTGCAGCAGAGCCTGCTCCCCCGCGACCGGCTCACGCTCGCCGACTTCGAACTGGCCGGGCGCTTCAGGCCGTCGAGGAGTGTCGGCGGCGACTTCTACGACTGGTACCCGACGCCGGACGGCCTGCACTTCACCGTCGCCGACGCCATGGGCAAGGGCATGGGTGCAGCGCTGGTCGCGGCGACCGTACGCGCGATCATGCGCTCCGTCGCGTCCCAGCCGAGCCTCGAGACCGCGTTCGCGACGGCGGCGCGGGCGACGGAGGCGGACCTCGACCACGCCGGTTCCTTCGTCACGCTGTTCCACGGCCGCCTCGACGCGGCCAGCGGCGTCGTCGGTTATGTCGACGCCGGACACGGCCTCGCCCTGCACGTCGCAGCGGACGGGACGGTGATGCGCCTGCCGTCCGCGGGCCCACCCGTCGGCGCGTGGCCCGACCAGACCTGGCCCGCCGCCACCCTGCGTCTGGAGCGGGGAGACGCGCTCGCCATCGTGAGCGACGGGCTGCTCGACATCTTCGAGACGGTCGACCTGTTCACCGAGGCGGTGGCCGGCGTGGTCTCGGCGGCCACGAGCGCCGAGGAAGCCTGCGCAGTGCTGCTGGAACTGGCCGACGTCCCCGAGGTCGCCGACGACGTGACGGTCGTCATCCTGCGCCACTCGCGCGACTGACACCGCCTCCGACCTGACACTGTCCCGGGCAGGGGCGGGCAGAGCGCGCGACCGGCGCGCATCGATTTCGAACACACCGATCCACGGCATGGCAGCGGAAGAGGAGCACATGGAATTCACGGTCCAGGACAAGGGGCGCTACACCGAGGTCGCGGCGAGCGGGCGCCTCAACATGGTCGCGGCACCGAAGCTGCGCAAGGTCGTCGACGAGGTGGTGAACGGGGGCGGCACGCGGATCGTCGTGAACCTCGCGGACACCAGCTTCATGGACTCGTCCGGCCTCGGCGCCCTCATCGGCTGCCTGAAGCTGGCCCGGCAGTCCGGCGGTGACCTGCGGATCGCCGCCGTCCAGCCGCAGGTCACCATGGTGCTCGAACTCACCAGCATGCACCGCGTGCTCACGCCCCACGCGACGGCGGACGAAGCCTTCGGCAATGACTGACATCCTGGCGCGGCGCACCCTCGAGGAGCCCGCCGCGGAGCAGGCCATCGAGAACCTGCACGTCCTCCTGGAGCAGCTGTGGCTGGACGCCGCCTTCGTCCCGGCACCCGACCAGATGGCCTTCACGACGGCGGTGATCGAGTCCGCGAGCAACGTCGTGCAGCACGGCGTCCCCGCGGACGGCGCCACGCTGCTCCTCGGCGTCGAGCTCACGGTCGCCGTCGAGCGCCTGCGCGCCGTCATCAGCGAGATAGGCGCCGCGCCGCTGGACCCCGTCCCGGATCTCGAGGGGCCCACCGGCCCTTCCGGTCCGGACGACGACGCGCTGCTGGAGGACTACGACGAGTCCGGGCGCGGCCTCTCCATGATCCGCGCCCTCGTCACCACCGTCACGGTCGAGCGCGAGGGCGACACCAACGTCTGGGTCCTGTCCCGGGACTCCGGCCGGGCCTGACCTCGCGCGGGGCCGGCCCGCGTGGCGTCCCTCGCATGTCCGTCACGGGAGGGCCGGCCTGCCCAGGAATGCGGTGAGGTCCGCGTAGACCTCGCGGGACTCCGGAAGGCGGGGGAACGCCGGGAACACATGGAAGCCGCCCGGATACACCTTCAGCTCCACGGCGGCCCCCGCGGCGACCGCACGGTCCCGGAACACCGTGGCGTCCGCCATGCAGACGTCGCGCGTCCCCTGGTAGATGCGGGTGCGCGGCAGGACCGCCAGCAGGTCCTCCGGTGCGCAGGCCGGGCTGACCAGCGGCGTCCGGGGGTCATCGCCGTCCGCCCACCACAGCCCCGCCTGCACCCCGCCCGCCACGGAGAGCATCGGATCGACGGCCTCGAAGGCGGGGATCTCGGGGTTGGTGGCAGTGACGTCGAGCCAGGGCGAGAAGGCGACGACGCGTCCCGGCCCGGGGAGTCCGGCCTCCCTGAACGCCCACGTCTGTGCGACGGCGAGCCCGCCGCCTGCAGAGTCCCCCATCAGCGTGACGTCGTCGGCCGCGGCTGTCCTGAGGACGTCGCGGTACACGGACACCAGGTACGGGAAAGCGTCCCGGTAGCTGTTCTCCGGTGCCAGCCGGTACAGGGGCACCGTGACGGCGGCGCCGGTGCGCTTCGTCAGCTCGGCGATGATCCACCAGTGCGGTCGGGCGAGCTCGTTGAGGTAGGTCCCGCCGTGCGTGTAGATGATGTGCGAGCGGGTGGAACCCTGCAGCGGGCGGATCGTGATGGTCCTCAGGCCGTCGATCCGCTGCTCCTGGATGGTGTGCGTCCGCTTCAGCGTCCACGGGATGGCGGCGGTCGCCGGGTAGGTGCGGCCCGGGTACTTCGCGTTGCCCCAATCGGTGGTGCTCATGTTCCTCTTCGTCGGCAGGAGGCCGATCAGCCGGGCTGCCACGCGCATCGCTCGCGAGCCGTCCTTCGCACTCGGCGTGATCGTCTCCGTGCTGCTCGCGTCTGTGCCCGTCATGGGGCCAGCCTAGTGCCCGGGTGCACCGCCCCGTCTGTCATGCTGGATAGGCCCTCCCGGCGTCCGTGGATCCTCCGGACCCCGAGGGCACCCCCGCCGGAACCCCGAAGGATCAGATGGACACCGTTCTGCACGTCGCGCTCGGCGCCGACCTCCTCGGCGTCTTCTTCTTCGCCGTCTCCGGCTCCCTGCTGGCGGCCCGCAAGGGCTTCGACCTCGTGGGGTCGCTCCTGCTCGCATCCCTCGCATCCCTCGGCGGCGGCGTGGCCCGGGACCTCATCCTCAACGTCCCGCCCGCTGCCTTCACGAATCCCGTCTACCTGGTGCCTCCGCTGCTCGCCACCGTCCTGGTGTACTTCGTGTTCTCCGGCGTGGAACGCGGCAAGCGCATCCTGGTCGTCTTCGACGCCGGCGGGCTGGCCCTGTTCTGCATCACCGGCACCCTCAAGGCGCTCGACGCCGGCCTCCACCCGGTGTCCGCAGCCCTGCTGGGCGTCACGACGGCCGTCGGCGGCGGCCTGCTGCGCGACGTCGTCGCGAACGAGGTGCCGCAGCTCTTCGATCCCCGGGACATCTACGCGCTGCCCGCGATGCTGGGCTCCGTCGTCGTCACCGTCCTCTACCTGACCGGGACCTTCACGATCGTCACGGGGACCGCCGCCGCGTCCCTCGTGTTCTCGCTGCGGGTCCTCGCGTGGCGTTACGGCTGGCACGCGCCACTCGCCGCGCGGACGTAGCCCGCGCGGCGCATGCGGCAGCTAGGATGGGGTATCCCCAACCCCCTCCTGGAGTACTTGTGACTGAGCTGTTTTCCGACAAATTCCGCGCCCTGGTGCCCCAGTACTTCGAGGACGAGTGGGCCGAGGAAGACGGCCTGTCCGACGACGAGCTGGCCGAGATGCTCGAGGGCAAGGACTTCGACCTGCCCCTGGCGCTGCGCGACTTCTACCGTGCTGTGGGTGCCACCGAGGACATCATGGAGGCGTTCCACTTCTTCTGGGACCCCGACGAGCTCGAGATCGAGGACGGCTTCCTCCTGTTCCTCGAGGACGAGGACGAGCAGTACACCTGGGGCATGCGGGCGGACCAGCTGGACGTCCCCGATCCGATCGTCTGGCGGCGCAACAACGTCCGCGGCGAATGGCAGAGCGAGGAGGGTACCTTCAGCGAATACGTGCTCGATCTGTTCGAGTGGGTCTTCGAGGAGGACGACCAGGACTGATGCAGTTCGCCCACCACGCGCCGGAAGGGTACCGGTGCCCGTTCTGCGACCTCGCGCGGTCGGACTTCGGCAATGCCAGGAACCTGTGCCGCCCGGGTGATGTCATCTACGCCGACGACCTCGCCCTCGCCTTCATCGCCTCGCACGGCTTCGACCCGAACCCCGGCCACGTCCTGGTCACCCCGCGGGCGCACGTCGAACTGCTGTACGAACTGCCGGACGACGCCGCGGCCCGCATCATGACCCTGACACGCGACGTCGCGATCGCCATCAAGCTCGCCTGGAAGCCCGACGGCATCTCCACCCGGCAGCACAACGAGCCCGCCGGCAGCCAGCACGTGTGGCACTACCACCAGCACGTCCTGCCCCGCTGGCACGACGACGGCTTCTACTTCACGCCGAAGCGGCCGATCGTGGACCCGGAGATCAGGGCACGGAAAGCGGACGAGCTGAGGGCGTTCCTCCCCCGCTAGCCCCGCCGGTGGACATCACGTGCGTGTCGCGTGTGGACACGCCGGGAGCGACGACGGCCGGAACCCCCGGAGCACGACGACGAGTCGGCGAAGCCCGGAACGACGGGGACTAGACGTCCCGGCTGACCACGGCCTGCGCGAAGCTCGCCAGCGCCTGCTTGACGACGCTGTCCGGCAGCGGCGCGAGCGCCGCTACGGCCTCGTCGGCCCACTGCTGCGCCACGGCCCACGCCTCCTGCGTCTGCGGGTGCTCGCGCACGGCCGTGACGGCGGCGGCGAGGGCCTCGTCGGAGGACAGGTCACCGTCGACGAGCGCGACGACGTCGGCAGCCGAGCGGTCGCCCGCAGCAGCCGCACGGCGCAGCAGGATGACCGGCAGGGTGGGGACACCCTCGCGGAGGTCGGTGCCGGGGGCCTTGCCCGACTTCACTTTGAGGCCGGTCACGTCGATGACGTCGTCCGCCAGCTGGAACGCGACACCGACCTTCTCGCCATAGGCGACCATGACGTCGATGACCTCCCGCGGGGTGTCCGCGAAGAGGGCGCCGAGCTGCCCGGAGGCCGCCACGAGGGAGCCGGTCTTGTCGGCGATGACCGAGAGGTAGTGCTCGAGGGCGTCCTGGCCGTCGCGCGGCCCCACGGTCTCGTGGAGCTGGCCGAGGCAGAGTCGTTCGAAGGTGCGGGCCTGGATGCCGAGGGCCTCGCCGCCGAGCTCGGAGACGAGGATCGACGCGCGCGCGAAGATCAGGTCCCCGGTGAGGATGGCCACCGAGTTACCCCACACCTCGTGCGCGGTCGGGGCGCCACGGCGGTAGGGCGCGGAGTCCATGACGTCGTCGTGGTAGAGCGTGGCGAGGTGCGTCAGTTCGACGACGACGGCGGCCTGGACCACCTTGGCCCGCGTCGGGTTGCCGAGGTGCGAGGCGAGGATGGTCAGCAGCGGCCGGATGCGCTTGCCGCCGGCCTCGACGAGGTGGCGGCTCGTCGCGTCGGCGAGCGGGTCCGAGTTGGCGATGGCGTTGCGGAGCTGCTTCTCCACCTCGGCGAGGCAGGAGGAGACGGAGGGTCCGAGTTCCGGGTCCTCGGCGATGAGGGCGAACCCGGGAGGCAGGCGCAGGGCGTCGCCGGGGGTGTCTGCTGTGTCCAGCGCGCTGTTCAGGCCCGCGCTGGTCCACCCGGAGTCGAAGGATTGTGTCACGGTCTAAGACTAACGAAGTGGGGCGGCGCTTTGCGCACGCAGGTGACCGGCGAGGGACGGCTGGTTGGAGGTAGGCGGAACCAGTGACTCGAGCACGTGGATGACGCGGTCCTCGAACCCGCGGCCCCCGGTATCCGTGAGGTTGGCGAGCATGCGCACCACGAACCGCATGAGGATCGGCACGGGCATGCCGGTGCGCAGGGCCAGGGAGAGGATGGCGGGCTTGCCGATCAGCTGCGCGAAGACGCGGCCGAGCGTGAAGTGGCTGCCCCACTGTGCACGGACGTAGGGGGCGTAGCCCGACATCACCTGGTCGCGGCCGAGGGGGGACGCCACGCCCTGCGCCCGTTCGATGAACTCGGCGGCGTAGCGGGCGGACTCCATCGCGTAGGAGATGCCCTCGCCGTTGAACGGCGACACCATGCCGCCGGCGTCACCGAGGAGCAGAAGCCCCGGGCTGTAGTGCGGCGTCCGGTTGAAGCCCATGGGCAGCGCCGCACCGCGGATCTCGCCGACCATGTTCGACGGCGTGAAACCCCACTCGGGCGGCATGCCCGCAGTCCAGTCCCGCAGCACCTGCTTGTAGTCCAGCTTGCCGAACTCGGCGGAGGAGTTCAGGATGCCGAGGCCCACGTTGGAGGTCCCGTCGCCGACGCCGAACACCCAGCCGTACCCGGGCAGGGGCTTCCCGGTGGCGTCCGGAAGTTCCAGCCAGCCTTCCATCCAGTCGTCGTCGGTGCGGGGGCTGGTGAAGTAGGTACGGACGGCGACACCGAGCGGGCGGTCGTCGCGCTTCTGCATCCCGAGGCTGACGGCGGTCCGGGTCGAGTTGCCGTCGGCGGCGAGGACGACGTCGGCCGTGAAGGTGCGGGTCTCGCCCGTCTTGCGGCCCTCGGCGTCGAGCAGGTTCACGGTGACGCCGGTGACGCGTCCGGCGTCGTCGCGGACGGCCGAGGACACGGAGTGGCCCTCGAGGATCGTGGCGCCGGCGGCGCGGGCGTGCCGGGCGAGGGCCTCGTCGAAGCCGAGGCGCGTGCGGACCAGGCCGTAGTCGGGGAAGTCGCTGAGCTCGGGCCAGGGCACCTCGACGGTGCGCTTGCCGGCGATCAGGCGGAGGCCGCGGTTGCGGCGCCAGCCCTCGCTCTCGTCGTGCGGCAGGCCGAGCAACTGCAGTTCCCGCGTGGCGCGGGGCGTCAGGCCGTCACCGCAGACCTTCTCCCGGGGAAAGAACGTCTTCTCGAGGACCGTCACCTCGATCCCGGCGCTCGCGAGGTAGTAGGCGGCGGTGGAGCCGGCGGGGCCCGCCCCGACGATGAGGACCGACATCTAGTCGACCGCCGTCGTCCGTCGGCGCAGCCGTACCTGGCCCGGCAGGAGGGGCTCCTCGCCGGGTGCCGCGGGCGCCTTCGTGGCGCGGTGGACGGCGACGATGCCGCCATTGAGGTTCCGGTACTGGACGCCGCCCCAGCCGCTGTCGCCGATCCAGGCGGCGAGCTGGTCCTGGTTCGGCCAGGCCCTGATGGACTCCGCGAGGTACACGTAGGCGTCGGGATTGGAGCTGACCTTGCGGGCGATCGCGGGCAGCGCGCGCATGAGGTACTCGGTGTAGGTGGTGCGCCAGAGCGCGACGGTGGGCTGGGAGAACTCCGCGATGACGAGGCGTCCGCCGGGCCGCGTGACGCGCAGCATCTCGGCGAGCGCCTTCTTCGGCTCGTCGACGTTGCGCAGGCCGAAGGAGATGGTGCTCGCGTCGAAGGAGTTGTCCGCGAAGGGGAGGTCGGTGGCGTCCCCTGCCACGAAGGCGATGTCCGGCCGGCGTCGCTTGCCCACCTTGAGCATGCCGAGCGAGAAATCGCAGGCGACGACGTCGACGCCCGCGTCCGCGTACGGCTCGCTGGAGGTGCCGGTGCCTGCCGCGAGGTCCAGCACGCGCTGTCCCGGCTCCGCGCCGACGGCATCGACCACGATGCGCCGCCACCGGCGGGTCTGCCCCATCGACAGGACGTCGTTGACGACGTCGTATTTGGGCGCCACGTCGTCGAACATGGCTGCTACTTCGTCAGGCCGCTTCTCCAGCGATGCGCGATTCACTCGCCCATTGTCTCAAAGAAACACCGGTCGACCGACCGACGTGCCCAACCTCACGGGAGCGCACGGCGTCGGCCGGACGCTGCGGAGTACGCTTGAGGCATCATGAGCACTCCGTCCCTCACTGCGCTGCCCCCTGCGCCCGGGCAGTCCCGCGGGCTCCGCAGCATCACCGTGGCACGGGCGGACATGGACCCGCAGACCGGGCTCCTCGACTACGTGGTCCGCAACGACGCCCACACGTGGATCCGCCGTGGGTCCGGGCTCGTGGCCTACGGCGAGACCGCCCGGTTCACCGTCACCGGCCCCGACCGCTTCACGCAGGCCCAGGAATGGTGGCGCCGCGAACTCGCCGCCGCGGACGTGCTGGACGACCTCGGCGTCCCCGGCAGCGGCCTCATCGCCTTCGGCTCGTTCGCGTTCTCCAAGACCTCCGCGCACGAGTCACGCCTGATCGTCCCCGAGGTCGTCGTGGGCTGCAGCGACGGGCAGACCTGGCTGACCCTCATCACCGACGACGCCGAGGCCGAGCTGAGCGCGGAGGCGGCCGAGGCGGCCCTCGCGGCCTTCCTCGTGGAGCCCGACGCCGGTCGCTCCCCCAGCCCGGGCGACCGCCTCGGCCCGGGTGTCCTCAGCGAGGACCAGTACCAGCGCGCGGTCGCCGAGGGCGTGAAGCACGTGCAGGCCGGCGAGCTGAGCAAGCTCGTCCTGGCGCGGGACGTCGTCGCGCACCTCGGGACGCCCGTGGCGACGGCGCAGGTGCTGCGCGAACTCGCGGTGCGGTACGAGGACTGCTGGACGTACGCCGTGGACGGCCTGATCGGGTCGACGCCGGAGATGCTCATCAAGGTGGAGAACAACACGGCCCGCGCCCGCGTGCTCGCCGGGACCCTCGACCGGGCCAATGCCCCGACCGGCGACCCCGACTACGCGGACCGCGTCCTCGCAGGGTCCGAGAAGCAGCTCCACGAGCACCAGATCGCCATCGACTCGCTCACCGAGACCCTCCAGCCGTTCACGAGTTCCATGACCTCCCACAGTGAGCCCTTCGTGCTGCAGCTGCCGAACGTGTGGCACCTCGCATCCGACGTCACGGCGCAGCTCGCGGCGGACGGCGACGGCCGGGTGCCGACGTCGCTGGCCCTCGTCCAGGCGCTCCACCCCACCGCCGCGGTCTGTGGCACCCCGACGACGGTCGCCGGAGCGCTCATCCGCGAGCTCGAGCACCTGCAGCGCGGGCCCTACGCCGGGCCGGTCGGCTGGATCGACGCCGGGGGCAACGGCGAGTGGGGCATCGCCCTCCGCGGTGGCGTCGTCGAGACGCCCACTCGTGTGCGGCTCTATGCCGGGTGCGGGATCGTCGAGGGTTCGCAGCCCGAGGCGGAGCTCGCGGAGACCTGGAGCAAGTTCCGGCCGATGCTCGAGGCCCTGGGCCTGTCCCGGTAACCGACTCCTCCGACCTGTCGGGGTGACCGGTAGGCAATTCCTGTCGCCTGTGATGCACCTCTCCCTGACGTTAGAATCAGCAGGACCGTCCCTGTTCCACCCGCCAAGTGAGGTACCCATGCTTTCCAAGAAATCAGCACTGCTGGCCGCAATGGCCGCCGGCGCGCTCGCGTTGAGCGCGTGCGGCGGAGGCTCCGACGACGCCGCCTCCGAGGAGGCGAGCGGCCTGAACCTCGTCTCCGAGGGCACGCTCACCGTGTGCTCCGACATCCCCTACCCGCCCTTCGAATACGAGGAGAACGGCGAGTACACCGGCTTCGACATGGATCTCATGAAGGAGATCTCGTCCGGGATGGGCCTCGAGCTCTCCGTGCAGGACGTCGGCTTCGACGGCCTCCAGAGCGGCGCCGTGCTCGGTGCCCGCCAGTGCGACATCGGCGCCAGCGCCGTGACGATCACCGAGGAACGCAAGGCGAACCTGACGTTCTCGGACCCGTACTACGACTCGCTGCAGTCCATCCTGGTGCCGACCGACTCGGACATCGCCTCGATCGACGATCTCGCCGGCAAGCAGGTCGGCGTCCAGCAGGGCACCACCGGCGCGACCTACGCCGCGGAGAACGCGCCCGAGGCCGAACTGGTCCAGTTCCCGTCGGACGCCGAGATGTTCGCCGCCATCCAGGCCGGGAACGTCGACGCGCTCCTGCAGGATCTCCCCGTGAACATCGGCCACACCGAGGAGGGCGCGTTCACGATCGCCGAGGAACTGCCGACCGACGAGCAGTACGGCTTCATCATGGCGAAGACCGGCAGCGAGGAACTCGTCGCCGCCGTCAACGAACAGCTCAGCACGCTGCGGGACAACGGCACGTACCAGGAAATCTACGACTCCTACTTCGCGGAGTAGTCCAGCCCTGCCCGTGCGGCCCCGGATGTCCGTCGACTCCGGGGCCGCGCGGGTGCCACCTCCCGAAGGAAGGTAGATCCCCGCGTGAAACGTTCAACCCGCAGACGCCTCACCCAAGGCGTCCTCTACGCGGTCTTCGTCGCCGTCGTCGTCCTCGTGCTCCTTGCCGCCGACTGGGCGACGATCCGTGCGTACTTCTTCAACCTCGACGTCGCCATGGGAGTGTTCCCCGAGATCGTCACGGTCGCGGCGAAGAACACGGTCGTCTACACGGCCATCGCCTTCGTCGGAGGCCTGCTGCTCGGCCTCCTGCTGGCGCTCATGAAGCTCTCCCCCGTGCTGCCGTACCGCTGGTTCGCGACCGCCTGGATAGAACTGTTCCGCGGACTCCCCGCGCTGCTGGTCATTTTCGGGTTCGCCTACGCCATCCCGATCGCGTTCCAATGGCAGGCGCCCGGTGGAAATGCCGGCGCGGGTCTGATCGCCCTGATCATCGTCTCGTCCGCCTATATCGCGGAGACCATCCGGGCCGGCATCGAGGCCGTGCCCAAGGGCCAGGTCGAGGCAGCGCGCTCCCTCGGCATGAACGGGGCGTGGACCATGATCACGGTGACCCTCCCCCAGGCCTTCCGCATCATCACGCCCCCGCTGACGAACGAACTGGTCATCCTCATCAAGGACACCTCCCTGCTGTTCATCGCGGGCATGGCGATCGGTGACCGCGAACTGACCACGTTCTCCCGGGATGCCCTGACCAGCCAGGCCAATGCGACACCACTCGTGGTCGCCGCATTGCTGTACCTGGTGATCACGCTGCCGCTGACCCAGCTCGTGGCGAGGCTCGAACGACACAACAAGAGAGGCCGGTGATCCCGGTGGCACACCCAGCATCGGCTGCTGCGCGTCCGACGGCTTCACCCGCCATCGAGGTCCGCGAGCTCTGCAAGAACTTCGGCGCCAACGAAGTGCTCAAGGGCATCGACTTCCACGTGGACCACGGCGAGGTGGTGTGCGTGATCGGGCCCTCCGGCTCCGGCAAGTCCACCCTGCTGCGCTGCGTCAACCGGCTCGAGGAACCCACCAGCGGCACGATCATGGTGGAGGGCGTTGACATCACGGACAGCGAGACGGACCTCGACGGCGTGCGCACGCGCATCGGCATGGTCTTCCAGCAGTTCAACCTCTTCCCGCACCTGAGCGTCCTGAAGAACCTGACGCTCGCGCAGCAGCGGGCCAAGAAGCGCAAGAAGGCCGAAGCGGTCGAAGTGGCCCACCGGAACCTCGCCAAGGTCGGTCTTGCGGAGAAGGCCGACGCCTTCCCCGCACAGCTCTCCGGCGGCCAGCAGCAGCGCGTGGCCATCGCCCGCGCCCTGTCGATGGACCCGGACATGATGCTGTTCGACGAGCCCACCAGCGCCCTCGACCCCGAGCTCGTCGGTGACGTCCTCGAGGTCATGAAGCAGCTGGCCAAGGAGGGCATGACGATGATGGTGGTCACGCACGAGATGGGCTTCGCCCGCGAGGTCGGCGACCGCGTGGTCTTCATGGACGGCGGCGTCGTCGTGGAGCAGGGCAAGCCCGAGGACGTGCTCGGCAACCCGCAGCACGAGCGGACGAAGCTCTTCCTCTCGAAGGTGCTCTAGCCCGGAGCCACCGCGGACGCCACCGCCCGGCGGACGCGCGCGTGGAGGTCCCGGAGCGTCGAGCGCTCGGCGCGGACCTCGAGGATGGAGCGGCCCCTGATGGGCCGCTCCATCGCCGTATCCAGCTCGTCCAAGGTCGTCGCCCGGTCGTGGCGCAGCCCGTAGGCGGCGGCGAGCGCGGCGACGTTCACTGTGTGGGGCGTCCCGAACAGTCGTTCGACAGCGGGCCCGTAGCGCGCCGTCGTGCTCTCCGCCCCGTGCTCGAGCAGACCGAAGATCCCGCCCCCGCCGTCGTTGAGGACCACGATCTGCAGGTCCGGCTGCGGTTCGCCGCTGCCCAGCAGCAGGCCGCCGACGTCGTGCAGGAACGTGAGGTCCCCCAGGAGCGCGCGGGTGGGGATGCCCGCCGCGAGAGCCACGCCCGTCGCCATCGAGATGGTGCCGTCGATCCCCGCGAGCCCGCGGTTGGCGAAGACCTCCAGCGGATGCCAGTCCGTCGCGGCCACCAGATCCACGTCCCTGATCGGGTTGGACGAGCCGAGCACCAGGTTGCCGTCCGTATGCTCCCAGACGGCGTCGGCCACGTGCAGGCCGGTGAGGTGCGGCTCGTCGGCCAGCAGGGACTGGATGCCCGCCTCCGCCGCTGCACCCCCCTCCCGCCAGGACCGAAGCCACCCCTCCGCGCCGTGCCCCGCGAACGCGAGCAGCTCCGGCAGGGTGTCGATGATGCGTTCGGGGCGCCGGCCCGGCTCGAACCACGCGACGGGCTCGGGCAGGTACAGCGCGTGCTCGACGTCGTGCCGGGCCAGCAGTGCGGTGACCGGGCGGGACAGCGTGGGGCGCCCGAAGGTCACCACCCGGGTGATGGCGGAGCCGAGGTGCTCCAGGAGCAGCCGGTACGGGGCGATGGCGCTGCTGCCGAATCGTGCGTTCGAGGACGGCTCCGCGAAGAGGGGGAGGTCCAGGTGCGCGGCGAACACGGCGGCGAGCTCCCCCGCGCCGTGACCGGCGACGACGACGGCCCGGCTGGTCGAGCCCAGGTCCGATGTGCCGGCGCTGCGGTGCCCCGCGGCGGCCGACACGCCCCCGGCTCGGACCGCCTCGCCGGCAGTGGGGTCCGGCGCCTCCGGGGGTCGGATCGCCGGGTCCGCCGATATCGCCGTCGTCCTTCCCCCGTGCACCGGCGCATCGGCGGCGTCCGGCCGTGTGCCGTCGGGTACCAGCGGGTCGCGGAAGGCGAGATTCAGGTGCACGGGACCGGCAGGTCGCGAGGCCACGCCGTGCGCGGGGTGGCCTCGCGCCGCACGCAGGGCGTCCCCGATCGGGCCGGTCGGATCCTCCCCCGCACCGAGATCCACGCCCGCGCGCACGTGCACGCCGAACAGGCCCGGCTGCACCGTGGTCTGGTTGGCCCCGGTGCCGCGCAGCTCGGCAGGCCGATCGGCGGAGACGACCACCAGCGGTACCGCGGCGTGGTTCGCCTCCATGACCGCGGGCAGCAGCTCTCCCACAGCCGTGCCCGACGTCGTCACCACCACCGCCGGGCGCTGGGCGCCGAGCGCGAGCCCCAGGGCGGTGAAGGCGCCGGACCGCTCGTCGATCCGCACGTGCAGCCGGACGAGGCCGGCGTCCTCCGCCTCGGACAGCGCGTAGGCGAGGGGGGCGCTGCGGGACCCGGGCGCGACGACGACGTCCCGCACGCCGCCGGCTACGAGGGCCCGGACGGCGCGCGCGGCCGAGGTCGCGGAGTCGAGGGGTGTCGCTGCTGGTCCGGTCTCTGTGTCGCCCACGTGTGTCACCGTTCCATCCTTCCACCCCGACGCTGACGCGACCCCACCCGGAGGTGGGGCCGCGTCAGCGTCGGGGTGTCAGTGCCTACTTGGCGTCACGGCCGCCCCGGGTCTCGTTCGGGTTGCCCTTGGGGCGCGGCTTGCCGGGCTGCCGTCCGCGCCCACGGCCCGAGTGGTCCTCGTCGCGGCGACCCTCGGACGCCTTGTAGACCTGGACGACCGACGGGCGCGGCAGCGCGGCGTCGCCCTTGCGGGGGCTGCCGCCCAGGGGCACGTAGTCGGGGAAGAGCGACGCCTGCGCCTCCCAGCTGCCGTCTTCGCCGGGGTGCTGCACCGCGACGAACACGGTGCCGTCCTGGTCGTGGATGATGGGGCCGCACGTCTCGGCGTCCCGGGGGACGGCGAGGAACTGCTGCACCCGGCCGCGCTCCGTGCCTTCGAGTCCCACCTTGAACAGGCCATCTGCGAAGCCGATGGCGCTCGGCTGACCGTCCGTCGAGATCCACAGGTTGCCCGCCGAATCGAAGGCCACGTTGTCGGGGCAGGAGATCGGGGAGACCTTCTCGGTCGGGTAGCCGGCGAAGTAGGTGGTGGGGTTCCGGGCCGGATCACCGCAGACCAGCAGCAGGTTCCACGTGAAGCGCGTGCCGGTGGCGTTGCCGCCGGCCTCCGTGAGCTCGACGACGTGCCCGTCGCGATTCGCGGTGCGGGGGTTCGCCTCGTCCGCGACGGCTCTGGTACCGACGCCGCGGTTCGTGTTGTTGGTGCACGCCACGTACACCTTGCCGGTCCGCGGGTTGGGCTCGACGTCCTCGCACCGGTCCATCTTCGTCGGACCCATCTTGTCCGCGGCGATCCGCGTGAAGACGGACACCTCGGCGGCGGTCATGCCCGCGACCACGGACCGGTTGTCGATGAGCAGCGGCAGCCACTCGCCCACGCCGTCGAACGCGCCGTCGGACGGGAGCGCGCCGGTTCCGTTGATCTCGGCCACGGAGTTGCCCTGGAAGCGGGCGACGTACAGTGAGCCCTCGCTCAGCAGGGTCATGTTGGCCTTGCGCGCAGCAGGGCTGGTGCCCGGCTGGACCTTCTTCGTGGACACGAACTTGTACAGGTAGTCGAAGCGCTCGTCGTCGCCCATGTAGGCCACGACGCGCCCGTCGGCGGCGACGGTCACGTTCGCACCCTCGTGCTTGAAACGTCCCAGCGCGGAGTGCTTCCTCGGCGTCGACGTGGGGTCGAACGGGTCGACCTCCACGATGTAGCCGAAGCGGTGCTTCTCGTTCTCGTAGCCTGCGGTGCGGGTGTCCCAGCGTGGCTCGTCGACCTCCCACCCGCGCGCCGTCGGCTTGCTGGTGATGCCGTAACGGCGGTCGCCGTCGCTGGTGCCGGCAGCCACGAAGTAGCCGTTGAAGTTCTCCTCGCCGGAGAGGATGGTGCCCCATGGCGTGGTGCCACCGGCGCAGTTGCCGAGGGTGCCGAGGATGGTGCGGCCGGCCGGGTCGTCCTTGGTCTTCAGCAGGTCCGACCCGGCGGCCGGGCCGGTCACCTCGTAGGGGGTGGTGGTCAGGTAGCGGCGGTTGAGCGGGGCGCCCTGGACGTAGGACCACGGCTTGTTCCTGTTCTTGCGCTCGAGTTCGACGACGGACAACCCGTGGGCCGCCTTGCCGATACCACGGACCTCCGCCGCGGGCGTCGTCGGGGGCACCATGATGTTCTCGTTCGTGTACTCGTGGTTGGCGAACAGCACCGCACGGCGGCCCTTGCTCCCTGCGATCTCGAGGACGTCGGTGTAGTCGCAGTTGTATCCGAACTGCAGCGCCTGCGCGGCGGCGGTCTGGTTGTTCGCGTCGAAGTCCGGTGAGGTGCGGAAGAGCGGATCGCCCCACCGGATGACGGGCTTCCAGCCGTAGCCCTGCGGCACGGTCATGTCGTCGACCAGCGCGTCCACGGGCGCGATGGCGTTGAAGGCCAGCGCGTTCGCCCTGGCGCCGCCGGGGGCGGCCTGCGCCGAACCCGCGCCGGTCTGGCCCGCGACGAGGAGCGTCAGCGCGCCTGCCGCTCCGGCGCCGAGGGCGCTGCGGCGTGAGAACTCACGCGAGACGATGTCGCGGAAGTAGTTGTTGCCCGAGGTGTTGCAGACCGCGTCGGCACAGGCATTGTCACACTTCAGGGCGCACGTGACGGCGCTGCGCTTTCCCTTGGTGTGGCCGAGCATGGGCAGCAGGCGGCGCGCGGTGTCAGTCATGGGGGTACCTCTCGACAGGATGGACAGTGTTCCACCTCACCCTGCCGAGGGCAGCTGAACAGCCGCGGTGCCCGCCGGTGAACCGCCGGTGAACGGGACCGGAACACGCATCAGCGCTGCCGGCCCGCGGCGAGCACCCCGTGGCAGCGCCCCAGCCGGTCCAGCCACCAGCGCCGCCGTCCATCATCGGCCGCGTGGCGCTCCAGCAGGTCCTCCGAGACCTCGACGTCGCGCACAGGAAGGTACCCGCGCTCGGGGACGAGGGAGGCCTCGGCGACGTCGCCGGCCATGAGCGAGACGGTCGCGAGTCCGCACGCGTACGGCAGTGAAGGGAGCGCGGCGGCGAGGGCCACACCGGCGCGGATGCCCACCGACGTATCGAGGGCGGAACTGACGACGGCGGGCAGCCCGGCACGGCCGATGACGTCCAGCGCCCGCCGGACGCCGCCGAGCGGTGGCGCCTTGATGACGAGGAGGTCGGCGGCGTCCTCGCGGGCCACCCGCACCGGGTCGTCCTGGCGGCGTACGCTCTCGTCGGCGGCCACGAGGACCGGCTCGCCCCGCCGGCGCAGTTCGAGCCGGACGGCTCGGAGGCCAGGGATGTCCGCCACGGGCTGCTCGACGTACTGCAGCTCGAACCGGGCGAGCGCGTCGAGGGCCCGGAGGGCCTCCTCGACCGTCCAGCCCCCGTTGGCATCGACCTTGATGCCGGCGTCGGGAAGGAGGCGCCGCACCTCGGCGACCCGCGCGACGTCCTCCGCCAGCGACTGGCCCCGCTCGGCCACCTTCACCTTGACCGCGTGGATGTCACCGAAGCGGGACAGCACGCCCTCGACGTCGGCGGCCCCGACGGCCGGGACCGTCGCGTTCACCGGGACCGTGGACCGAACCGGCGCAGGGAAGCCGTCCCAGGCCGCTTCGAGGGCGCCCGCGAGCCAGGGCGCGGATTCCGCGTCGTCGTACTCCAGGAACGGGCAGAACTCGCCCCAACCGGAGGGCCCCCGGACCAGCAGGGCCTCACGGACGAGGACTCCACGGAACTTCACGCGCATGGGCACGGAGACGATCCTCGCCGAGGCAGACACCTCCTCGAGGGTCGGGAGGGTGAGGGCGTCCGGCTGGGGATGGTCCGAGGTTCGCACGCCCTCAGGCTACGGGAGCCACGACCACAGCGAAGGTCACGGAACGGTGGGGAGGCACGCAGGATCGTGTGGAACGATGGACGGGATGACGTCCCAGCGAACCCCGACCGGATCGGCCCGGGCAGCACGCTCCCCGCTGCTGTTCGTGCTGGCTGCAGTCTTCTGCGCCTCGGCGCTCGGCTGGACCTATTGGGCGTTCGTGCGAACCACCAGAGGGCAGTTCGCGGACGAGTCGGCCTGGCGCGAGGCCGATATCGCCGCGCCTGATACCCAGCTCCCGTTCCTGCGCTTCCTCGACACCCTGCCGCTCGTCTCGGTGGTCGTCGCGGCCGCCGCGATCCTGTTCGTGGCCGTGGTCCGTCGCCGGGTCGCAGCCGCAGTCATCGCTGTCGGCGTCATCTTCGCCGCGAACCTGACCACGCAACTGCTCAAGAACTTCGTGTTCGACCGCCCGGACCGCGGCGTCGAGACCCTCGCCTTCAATTCATTACCCTCAGGGCATACAACGCTCGCGGCCTCGGCCGCGGCTGCGGTGTTCATCATCGTGACGCCGCGCTGGCGGCCGTTCGCCGCTGCCGCCGGCGGGGCCTACTCCGTCCTCGCCGGCGCGGCCACGTTCATCAACCTCTGGCATCGCCCGGCGGACGTCGTCGCTGCGTTGCTCGCCGTCGGCACGTGGACGCTCATCGGCGGCCTCATCATCATGCGGACCGGCGACCACTGGAACAACTGGCGTGGCTACAACGCGCACTGGGCGTCCTGGCGCGGCTGGCTGGCAGCGTGCTGGGTGTTCGGGATCGGCGCCCTGGCACTCTCCCTGCTGCTCTATCTCTCCGTCCTGGCCATCGGGCCGGCTCCCGAGCCCGGCACGGCGAACATCCCGCTGTTCTTCTGGTGGGGCCTGACCTGGATCATCGGCGTCGGCTTCACCCTCGCGGCCGCCGCCGGGTGGCTCTTCTCCGCGCAGGCCCGCGTCGCCGCTGCCCCGCGCAGCTAGCACCTCCGCCGTCGCCGCGCACGTCGCGCGCCGTGCCTCCCCCGGACGTTGCCCTGCTGCGGGCAGGGTGTAACGCTGACCGGACCAGCGACGAGGGAGACTATCGATGAGAGCCATGGTGTACCGCGGCCCCTACAAGATCCGGGTCGAGGAGAAGCCGATGCCGACGATCGAGCACCCGAACGACGCCGTCATCCGGGTGACCACGGCCGCGATCTGCGGGTCCGACCTGCACCTGTATCACGGGCTCATGCCGGACACCCGTGTGGGCACGACGTTCGGCCACGAGTTCATCGGAGTCGTCGAGGAGGTCGGGTCCTCGGTCCGGAACCTGAAGCGCGGGGACCGCGTGATGGTGCCCTTCAACGTGTACTGCGGGTCCTGTTACTTCTGTGCCCGGGGCCTCTATTCGAACTGTCACAATGTGAACCCGAACGCGACGGCCGTGGGCGGCATCTACGGCTACTCCCATACGTGCGGCGGATACGACGGCGGCCAGGCCGAGTTCGTGCGGGTGCCCTTCGCCGACGTCGGACCGACGGTCATTCCCGACTGGATGGACAGCGAGGACGCGGTCCTGCTCACCGATGCCCTGTCCACCGGCTATTTCGGTGCGCAGCTCGGCGACATCGTCGAAGGCGACACCGTGGTGGTCTTCGGCGCCGGCCCCGTGGGACTGTTCGCGGCCAAGTCGGCGTGGCTGATGGGGGCCGGGCGGGTCATCGTCATCGATCACCTGGAATACCGCCTCGAGAAGGCCCGGGTCTTCGCGCAGGCCGAGACCTTCAACTTCGCGGAGTACGACGACATCATCGTGGAGATGAAGAAGACCACCGACTACCTCGGGGCAGATGTCGTGATCGATGCGGTCGGGGCGGAAGCGGACGGCAGCTTCCTCCAGCAGGTGACCGGGACCAAGCTGAAGCTGCAGGGCGGCTCCCCCGTGGCCCTCAACTGGGCCATCGACTCCGTACGCAAGGGAGGCACTGTGTCCGTCGTCGGGGCATACGGACCGATCTTCAGCGCCGTGAAGTTCGGGGACGCGCTCAACAAGGGCCTCACACTGCGTATGAACCAGACACCGGTGAAGCGCCAGTGGCCGCGCCTGTTCGACCACATCCGCAACGGTTACCTGAAGCCCAGCGACATCGTCACCCACCGGATCCCCCTGGAGCACATCGCCGAGGGATACCACATGTTCTCGGCGAAACTCGACGGGTGCATCAAGCCGCTCATCATCGCGGACCCCAGCTAGGAGGCCACCATGACATCACCTACTCCGCCCACCCCCTACGTCGCGAACAAGCCGAAGGACGTCCCGAGCCCCGAGGCGCTCCGGGCGAGGATCCCGGGCTGGGGCGTGGATCTCGACCCCAAGGATCGGCCCTCCTACCCGCGCGAGGTGTTCGATCCGGCCGGCACGGGAGCCCACTGGGACTACCCCGAGGAGCAGCAGGATCGTGAGGGGCGGGAGCGGTCGATCGAGCACGGGCAGTTGACGCCCGTCTTCGGGACGAGCGCGCCGCTGCACGGTGTGTCGGGAAGCATCCGCCGATACGCCTACCGCTACGGCGAGGGACGTGCCGCACACTGGCTCATCCTTCTGGCCGGCGACCGTGTGGACGCCTGGGGAGCGCACCTGGGATCCTTCGCGTCGTTGCGGCCCGACAATCCGATCACCGAGACGGGTGTCCTCGCGGAGGGGCGCCGCCACGGTATCGCCTCGCGTGTGGGCAAGCGGCGGGCGGACGTGAATCATCTCTGGCTGGATCCGGTCGTCGTCGCAGGACCGTGGATGGCGGCCGCGGCGGGGGCGATCGTGGTGGTGCGGGCGGTCGTCCGCAGGGCCCGCTGACGCCGGGGGGCGTCGAGGTCCGTGTGTCGAACTCGGAGCACTGCGCGCTCCCGATACCGTCATCCAGCCCGGTCACGGGCGGCCTCGACTGGGCATGACCGCACATGCCCACCCGACGCTCCCACTCGCTGGGCGGAACAGTCCCCGAGCCGGATGCTGTGCACCGATGCTCCCGCTCACTGGACGGAACGGTCCCCTGACGACGCAGGAGAGTCCGTCAGCCCCGCGACGGCGCCGGTTCGGCCGATCCCGGCGCTGCCCGCGGGATCCAGTACCAGAGCACCCCTGCCCCGAGGAAGCCGAGGACCGCGGTCGCCCAGATACCGGCGGACAGGGTGGCGAGTGCGGTCACGAGGGCGAGCAACCCGGGACCGGTCATGGTCCCGACGTCCGTGAGCAGGCGCCAGATGCCGAGGAACTGCGGACGGCCGGGCGACGGCGAGAAGTCCGCCCCGAGCGTCATGACGATCCCCGAACCGATGCCGTTACCGAACCCGATGAGCAGCGCTACCAGGAGCAGGCCCGTCGCGTCGCCGGTGAGGGGCAGGAGCGTGAGGGCGATGCCCATGATGAGCATGCACGGGACCGCGATCCAGCGGCGGCCCCGGACGTCCATGATCTTGCCGGACGGGTAGAAGATCAGCATGTCGATCGCGCCCGACAGTCCGTAGATCAGGGCCGTGGCGGAGGCGTCCAGGCCGATGTTCTCGGCCCACAGCGGCAGGACGGCCTGCCGTGTGGCCCGCACCGCCGCGATCAGCAGGACCCCGATCCCGACGGTGAGGAAGATCCGGGCGTGGCTGCGCACCATGGAGCGCACCGTGGGCGGAGCTGTGAGCGCGGCCTCGACCGGGGTCCGGGCCGTCGTGGCGATCCGCCCCGGTGCGTCGAGCTCGGGGACCTGCCAGCTCAGGGCCGCCGCGGCGAGGCTCGCCATCCCGCCCACCCAGTAGGCGCCGTCGAGCCCGACGGCGCTCATGGCCAGGGCGGCCGCGAACGGCCCGGCGAAGACCCCGATACGGGTGACACCCCCGAGCGTGGACAGGGCCCGGGCGCGGAAGTGGGCGGGGACGGCCTCGGTGAGGTAGCTCTGGCGCGCGAGCCCGAACACGGCGCCTGCCATGCCCACCATGAAGACGGCGGCGGCGAAGACGGGCAGGGTGGGGGCCGCGAGCGCGAGGAACATGGCCGCCGCGCACCAGAGCGCCGCTCCCACCAGCGCCTTCCGTTCACCGAAGCGCGTGGCGATGAGCGTGGCCGGGACGTTCGTGACGAGTGAGCCGATGCCCGAGAGCGTGATGACCAGTGCCGCCGTCGCCACGTCCGCGCCGAGGTCGCGGGCGGTCAGCGCGATGACCGGCAGGATGGCTCCGGTGGCGACCCCGTACAGCAGCGACGGGCCGTACGCGCCGACGGCGATCGCACGGAGGTCGAAGGTTTCCCGGGGCACCCGTCCAGCCTAGTCCGCGGACCCAGGGACGTAGGCCCGCGTTACTCCCCGACGGTGTCGGAGGTGCCGGCCCCGCCGACCGGCCCGAGCTCCTCGAAGAGGGTCAGCTGGAGCCCCGCCGGACCGTCCAGCCGCGCGTTGAGCGAGCGCCACGGCGTCTCGACCGGATCAGCGATGACCCGTGCGCCACCGTTCCGGGCCCGCTCGGTCGCGGCCACGGCATCGTCCACCTCGAGGGCCACACGGATCCGCGGGCTGGGCCGACCGCCCGCTTCGACGGCGTCGATGAGGCGCTTCTGGGCGGGATTGGCGAGCTCGAGGGTCGCCCTGCCGGCGTCGAGGATCGTCACCAGGGCACCGTCGCCGCCCTGGAACGCCGCCTCCTCGGGCAGGCCGAGGACGTCGCGGTAGAACACGACGGCGGCGTCGTAGTCCTCGGTCTCGACGACGAGCCGCAGCTGACGGACGGGCGACGCAGGTGGCACGGGCGATTCGGAACCGGTCGGATCATTCATGGCTGCAGCCTAGGCGAGCAGCAGCCCGGCGGACAGGCCCAGGGCAGCCGCCGCGAGCGCGGCCAGCGCGGTGCCCGCTCCCGAGAGCAGGGCGGCACCGACGCGTCCTGCCTGGAGCAGGCGCACCGTCTCGCTGCTCGCCGTACTGAAGGTGGTGTAGGCCCCGAGGAAACCGACGCCGCAGACCAGTATCCACTCCGGGGGGAGCACGCTGGCCATGCCCAGCGCGGTGAGCAGACCGAGCAGGAAGGAGCCGCTGATGTTGACGGTCATGGTCCCTATGGGGACCACGCCCGGGAGCGGCGCGCGGATGACGCCGTCGAGCACGAAGCGCGCTACCGCGCCCAGCCCGCCCGCAGCGCCCAGCGCGAGGACCAGTGCGAGGTTCACGCCCGTCCTCCCCGGACGCCCTGCGACCGTCGGTGGACCAGGTGTCCCGCCGCGATCCCGAGGGCCGTCGCCCCGAGCCCGACGACGACGGTCAGCGCGAGGTAGCCCAGGCCCTCGGCAACCCTCCCGCCACCCACGAGCACCGCGGAGTCGACGGCGAGTGCGCTGTAGGTGGTGAAGCCACCGAGGAAACCGGTCCCGAGGAGGAGCCGCAGCGCCCGGCGCCGGCCGGCGTCGGGGCCCCTGCGCGCCAGTGCTTCGAGGAGCAGACCGAGGGCGAAGGCCCCGGAGAGGTTGATCAGGAAGATCCCGAACGGCAGGCCCGACGGGGTCGGCAGGAGTTCGGACAGCCCGAAACGCGCGAGGGTCCCGCCCATGCCGCCCAGGAACACCAGGCCGAGATACCCGGGCCGCCAGTGCGGCGGCGTCTCCCTCGGTGAGGGACGGCGCCGTCCCTGCGGATCAGGCAATGTGCCGGGGAAGGACGTTCAGGGTTCGGGGCCGCGGAACCGGCACCGGGCCGGTGGTGGTCGGGGTGTCCTGGAGCGGGCTCATCCGCCTAGGTTGGCACGCTTGGTGATGCTGCGCCAACCGCCGTTGCGGTTGTCCGCGATGACGGCGCGGAAGATCTCTCGCAGGGCGTCCTCGTCCACGGGACGGTCCTCGTAGACGGCGATCGTCCGCCCGGTCGCGTTCCCGTGGCCACCGGTGATGATGCCGTGCGGATCGGGGGCCAGGCCGCCGTCGTAGAGGAAGACGTTGACGTGGTCCTTGGTGGCGAGAAGAGCGCACACGTTGCCGCGGAGCACGAAGTAGGGCTGACGGGTGCGCTTGATCGTCTCCTCGACCTCTGGATCGGCATCGTGCACCACGCGCCGCACGATGCTGCAGATCTCCTGCTGCCAGGCGGGCAGCCCCGCGATGTAGTCGTCGATGCGGGTGTCGGAGGTTCCGGCCATGGGGACAGTGTGGCAGCGGGAGGAAACGGTCGGAAGGGCCTTCAGGCGAGAGGTGGGGACACCACCCGGAGTTCGTGCAGCGGCGGGGTGAACCGGTCGTCGTCCTTACTGGTACCGTCCAGCGCCCACCCTCGCCGCCCGTAGCGCCGAGGGCCTGGGCGATCGGGACAGCGGAGGCGGCGGCCCACGCCTGCGGGCTGCACGACGTGAAGCCTCGGGCAGGGCCGCTCCCTCGATCAACGCGTCGGCGGGTGCCGTGGGGGAACAGCCGGACCAAAGCCCCTGCCGCTCCTCCCGGCCACGGCCGATTATGGGCGTGACGGTGGCGCGGGGAACGACTGCCGCCGTCCCGGGAGGAACCATGACGCCGGCACCGGCTGTGCCCGTACGACGGCGATCGGCCATGATCGTTCTCACCGTCGCGCTGGCACTCGCCGTGGTGATCGCCGTCGTGATCGCGAGCAACACCGGCGGGCCGCCGGCGAACCCGCCCGGTCGGTCCGGATGTCCCCCGCCCCGACGGCGCCCTCCTCCGGCGCAGGGTCGGAGCCTGCGTCGCGGTCCTCGGACCCTGTCCTGCCGGCCGGCGTCGCACCCCCGACGCCCGCACCGGAACCGGGACCGGAGCCGACGCCCCCACGCTAGGACCTGCTCCTGGGCCGGGGCCAGTACCCCTCCACCTGGCTGACCGGCAGCACGGACGCCGCATCGCCGGGCGGGACCAGAGGCCTCCGTCAGGCCGAGAGGACACGAAAAGACCATGACCGGGGAGCGCGGGCGGCCTTTTCTGTCCTCCCGGCGGCAGGGGCGGGCCGGGCTACAGGGCCGAGATGGTCCAGCCGGTCCGGTGCGTCTCCCCCGGCTCCAGGACGATCAGGTCCTCGCCGGTGTTGAAGGCATCGGGCGGGCAGGTCATGGGTTCGACGGCGAGCCCGAGCCGCGTGCTCTCCGGTTTCAGCGGCAGATCCGCCGTGTGGATCTGGACCCACGGGCAGCTTTCGTCCCACTCCATCGCAGTCCCGGTGCCGTGGACCGGGTCGGTGACCCGCACCGTGGCTCGGCCGGCGTCGTCGCGCGCCACGTCGGTGAACGCGTGGTCTATCTGGACGTCGCCGAGCGCGTGAGCGGTCCGGAAGTCGGACGGCGTCCCGGCGACGTGTTCCTTCGCCACGGGCAGCAGCCTGTCGGGCGTGACGGTCAGGACCGTGGCGGCGGGGAGTTCGAGCACCCATTCGTTCAGCGGCGACGGCCCTGCCACGAGGTACGGGTGGGGGCAGACGCCGTAGGGGGCGCGCCGGTTCCCGGTGTTGACCGCCGTGACGTCCGTGCGGAAGCCCTCGGCACCGACGCTGAACCGCGCCTCGAGCGAGACCTCGAAGGGATAGGCGTCCGTCGGCGCGATGACGCACGTGAGCGTCACCGCGGAGGCTGTGTGCTCCACGAGGGTCCAGGGGACGTCGAACACGAGCCCGTGGAGCGCCGTCGCGCGTTCGGGTTCGTTGATCGGCAGTTCGTAGGAGGAGCCGTCGAACGAGTAACGGCCGTCGGCGATGCGGTTGGGCCACGGGGCCACGAAGGCGCCCCGGAAGTTGGGCATCTCCTCGTCGGCTCCGAAGCCGACGACCAGGGGCCGGCCCTCATGGGTGAGTTCCCGGACGGCGGCACCGAGACCGAGGACGACGGCCGAATAGCCGCCACCCTCGATCCTGTAGTCGGGGGAGGTCATACGAGACTCAGGGCCGTCCATGACACAGGGGGCAGCGTGACGGTGACGGCGCCGCCGTCGAGCGTCGCCGAGGTGTTGGGCTTCATGGTCACGCGCTCCGGCTCCTCGAGGGTGTTCTTCGCATACACGTCCGTATCGTACAGGGACTGTGCATCCACCGAACTGAAACCGCTGAGCGCCGCGATGTCGATGGTTACGGTGATCTCCTCGGTCTGCGAGCGGTTGACGAGGAACACGGCTGCAGCGCCTGTGGCATCGTCGTGCGTGGCCACGGCATCGACGAGCGACACCTCGCCGTACTCGCCGGTCTCGTAGGTGCCGGCGTCGAGCTTGAGTTCGAGCACCGAGCCCTGCGCCAGCGTGGAGGTGATGGCGAAGGGGAAGAACGTGGTCTGGCGCCAGGCTGGTCCGTTCGGTTCCGTCATGATGGGCGCGATCACGTTCACGAGCTGCGCGAGCGACGCCGAGGTGACGCGATCGGCGTGCTTCAGGAGCGAGATCATGAGGTTGCCGAAAACGACGGCGTCCGCCACCGAGTAGCAGTCCTCGAGCAGGCGCGGTGCCACGGGCCAGTTGTCGAGGCCCTGGATCTTGTCGACGTTTTCGAAGCGGCTGATGTACCAGACATTCCATTCGTCGAACGAGATGTTGATGGTCTTCGAGCTGCCGCGGACAGCCTTGACGTGGTCGGCTGTCGCGACGACGGACTCGATGAAATGGTCCATGTCGACGGCAGAAGCCAGGAACGAACCGAGGTCGCCGTTCTTCTCCTCGTAGTAGGCGTGGCAGGAGATGTAGTCGACGTCGTCGTAGGTGTGCGAGAGGACCACGCGCTCCCACTCGCCGAAAGTGGGCATGTGGGCACTGGAGGAGCCGCAGGCCACGAGCTCGATCGAGGGGTCGAGCTGCCGCATGGCCTTCGCCGTCCGTGAGGCGATCTTCCCGTAGTCCTCCGCCGAGCGATGGCCGAGCTGCCAGGGGCCGTCCATCTCGTTGCCGAGGCACCAGATCTTCACGTCGAAGGGATCGGGCCGACCGTTCGCCATGCGCTGGTCGGCCAGGGCGGTGCCCTTGGGGAGGTTCGAGTACTCGAGGAGATCGAGGGCCTCGAGCGTGCCGCGGGTGCCGAGGTTCACCGCGAGCATCAGGTCGCTACCGACCTTCTGGAGCCAGGAGGCGAACTCGTGCATGCCCACCTGGTTGGTCTCGGTCGAGTGCCAGGCGAGGTCCAGGCGCGTGGGGCGCTCCTCACGTGGCCCCACGCTGTCCTCCCAGCGGAAACCGGAGACGAAGTTCCCTCCGGGGTAGCGGATGGTGGAGACTCCCATCTCCTTCACGAGGTCGATCACGTCCTGGCGGAAACCCTCGTCGTCGGCCGTGGCATGTCCGGGCTCGTAGATGCCGTCGTAGACGTGGCGACCGAGGTGTTCGACGAATCCGCCGAAGATGTTGCGGTTGATCCGGCCGACCGTGAAGGAGGGGTCGAGCGTGAGGCGAGCGTTCTGCATCGAACTGCTTTCTGTTCGGGTGACGTGGAGTGCGGGCGGTGTGGACTACTTGAGCGAGCCGAGCGACAGTCCGCCCTGCCAGTACTTCTGGAGGGAGAGGAACGCGATGATCAGCGGGATGATCGAGATGAAGGCACCCGTGGTGATCAGGTTCCACAGGGCCTCGCCGCCGCTTCCGGCGTTGGAGAGTGCCTGCCAGCCGTTGAGGCCCACCGTGACCGGCAGCAGGAGCGGGTCGGTGAGGACCGCCAGGGGCAGGAAGAAGTTGTTCCAGGTCCCGACGACGGAGAGCAGGAGCACCGTGACGATGGCCGGCCGCAGCAGCGGCAGCGCGATCTGGAAGAAGGTGCGGAGCTCACCGGCGCCGTCGATCCGGGCAGCGTCGAGCAGTTCGTCCGGCACGGCCTCCTGGGCGAAGACCCGCATGAGGTAGACGCCGAAGGGGCTGAGGAGCGATGGCAGGATGACCGCCCAGATGGTGTTCACGAGATCGACCGAGCTCAGCAGGACGAAGGTCGGGATGACCAGGGCGGTCAGCGGCACCATGACCGCGCCGAGCAGGACCCCGAAGAAGGCACTGCGTCCGCGGAATCTGTACTTGGCGAACCCGTATCCCGCGAGGACCGCGAGGATGGTCGCTCCCACCCCTCCCGAGATCGCGTACAGGAAGGAGTTGCCGAGCCAGCGCCAGTAGATACCGTCCTGCCGCTCGAACAGGCCCTGGATGTTGCTGAAGAAGTGGAACTCGCTGTCGAACCAGAGCGGGCCGCCGCTCCCGCCGAACAGTCCGGCGGTGTCCTTGGTGCTCGCGACGGTCAGCCACCAGAGGGGCGTGATGAAGTAGATGACCAGGATGAGCAGGAAGATGTGCGATCCGATGCGGGGGCCGCCGGTACGGGCGCGGTTCCGGGATGCAGCACCGCGGACCTTACGCCCACCGCCCTGGTGCTGTTCAGTGTCTGTGACGAGTGCCATGGCTTATTTCAGTCCGCTCTGCTTGCGGGTCAGGAAGAGGAAGAAGAAGGAGAAGACGAAGACGACGATCCCGAGCGCGAAGGAGATCGCGGACGCGTAGTTGAACTGGCTGTAGGAGAAGGCCAGCGAGAACGCGTACATGTTCGGTGTGTAGGACACCGGGATGGCGCCCTGCGCCACCCCCCTCAGGACCTGTGGTTCGGTGAAGAACTGGAGGGTGCCGATCAGGGCGAAGATGACCACCATGACCAGGGACGAGGAGATCATCGGGATCTTGATGCGCCAGGCGATCTGCCGGTCGGAGGCACCGTCGAGCACGGCGGCCTCGTAGATCCCGGGATCGATACCGCGTAGGGCTGCGTAGATGATGATCATGTAGTAGCCGGCCCACTGCCACGTCACGATGTTGACGAGGCTGCCGAAGATGTTGTCCTGCGACAGGAACTCGGGTGCAGCGAGTCCGAGGATGTTGAAGAGGTCGGTCGCCGGACCGAAACGGGGGCTGTAGAGGAAGCCCCACATGAGTGCTCCGATGACCACCGGGACCGCGTAGGGCACGAAGATCATCAGCCGGGAGAACTTGGACGCCCAGGTGGCGAGGTTGTCGAGGACGAGCGCCGCGAGGAGTGCCACGATCATCTGCGCGGGGATCATGATGAGGGCGAACTTCGCGACGGTGCCGAGTCCGCCGAGGAAGATCGGGTCGGTGAACGCCTTCACGTAGTTGTCGGCGCCCACGAAGTCGGTGCCGCTCGCGAGCGTGTTGGTGAACAGGCTCATCCTGAAAGCGAAGACCAGCGGCAGGATGAGGAAGGTCAGGAAGATGAGGGCGAAGGGTGCCACGAAGAGCCATCCCCAGCGTTGCCTGCGCCGGTAGTTCCGGTCCGGGCGGTGCTTGCCCTGCGGTGGTACCTCGACGCGGTGGGACGATGTCGGCGCGGTGGTCGTGGCCATGAAAGAGTCTTTCCTCGAAGCTGGTGGATAGCACGGTGGGTGGGCCCGGGACGGACCGGGGAAAGGCGCCCGCGATGGGCGCGGGCGCCTTTCCCGCGTGACTACTTGAGGGTGAAGCCCTGCTCGGTCGCGTACTGCTCGAGTGATGCCTGGAGGTCGTCGAGCGCCTGGTCGGCGTCCTTCTCGCCCTGCACCATCGCGTAGATCTGCTCGGTGAGCTGGTCATACGCGTAGTTCTGGAACGGACTGAAGGTGGCTCCCTCGTAGCCGGCAGCGGCATCCAGGAACACGTCCTTGTTGATCTGCTGGCCGCCGAAGAACTCGTACTCCTTGGCGGCGAACTCGTCCGACTCGAGGACCGGGGCGTAGGACGGGAAGAGTGCTCCCGCGTCCACCCCGAGGTTCATGCCCTCCTCGTTTCCGAAGATGCCCATGGCCACCTCGGCCGCCAGCTCCTTGTCCTTGGCCTGTTCGGTCACGGCGAAGGTGGAACCACCCCAGTTCACCTGGACGGGGTTCGCCGCATCCCACTGCGGGAGCGGGGCGGCACGCCAGACCGCGTCCGGGTCGGCGTCGGAGAGGCCCTGCAGGTAACCGGGACCCCAGGCTGCCGCGAGGTACACGGCGTACGAGCCGTCGACGAGCTTCGTGTTGTAGTCGGCGGTGAAGGCGTCGTCCGTTGCGACGAGCCCGTCCTTGACGAGTCCGTCCCAGTACTCGAGGACCTTCTTCGCGCCCTCGTCGTTGACCTTGATGCCGATCTCCTGCGGGTTCGCGGAGTCGTACACGAAGGGCTCGGAACCGGCCTGCGCGAACAGTGCCTGGTTGAACGCCCGTCCGTTGGTCGGGAAGTCCGCGATGACGGCGTCGCTGCCCGATTCCTTGAGCGTGCGCGCCGCTGCTTCGAACTCCTCCCACGTGGTCGGTACCTCGATACCGGCGGCGTCGAAGATGTCCTGGCGGTACAGCATGCCCATCGGTCCGCCGTCCACCGGGATGGCGTACACGGCGTCGCCGCTCGAAGCGTCCTCCCACGCGCCCTCCGCGTAGTCGGCCTCGACGTCGTTGGCGCCGTATTCGGTCAGGTCCACGAGCGCGTCGCGGATCGTGAAGCTGGAAAGGACCTCGGATTCGAGCTGGATGACGTCGGGAGCGCCGGAACCCGACTCGATCGACGTCGAGAACTTGGTGTACTCGTCGTTGCCCTGACCGGCGTTCGTCCAGCAGATCTGGACGTCGTCGTGGGCGTTGTTGAACTGATCCACCACCTGGTCGAACGCCGGGTACCAGGCCCAGACCGTCACCTGGGGTGCTTCCGCGTTGACGATGGTGTTGGTGCAGGACGCGGCTTCGGGACTACCTCCGCTGTCGCTCCCTCCGGAGCAGCCGGTCAGTGCGACGGCAGTAGCGGCAACGATGCCGGCCGTTGCCAGGAACGTGGCTTTCATATTTCTTGCTTCCTCTCGCGGTGGTGTTCCACCGTGGTCCGCCCAGGCGGACGGTCCAGGTGCTGCAGGGAGGAGGATCACCGGAGCGCGTGATGTCGGGCCCACTCGAATCTTCCTTGATCCGGGTCCGTGCTCCTGCGTGCCTGCCCGAAGAGGGCGGGTGCAAGAGTGCCGGTTCCGTGATTTACATCGTTGTAGGTAAACGATGTAAAGAAGCATGCAGAGTAACGCTGGTCACTGTCAAGAGGCTGGGCGAAAAAGTCGTGGGAGCTTCCGCCGTCACCGGGACGAGGCGGAGGACTCCCGCTCGATGACCTGGAACCGCGCCTCGAACTCACGGGGCGGAACAGAGCCGTCGCGTCCTGAAATGCGCTCCAGCAACACCCGCACCGCGGTGTCCGCGATCTCGTCCCTCCCCGGGTCGATCGTCGAGAGCGTCGGGAGCGAGTACCTGCCCTCATCCAGGTCGTCGAAGCCGATCACCGCGACGTCGTCGGGGATCCGCCGCCCTGCCTCCTGCAGCGCGCGCATCGCGCCGAGCGCGAGGGTGTCGTTCATGCCGAACAGTCCATCGAACTCGACTCCGGAGGCGAGAAGCTCGCGCATCGACGTGGCCCCGTTCGCCCGGTGCCACAGTGTCGTGTAGGCGACGAGGTCCGGGTCGAACGGGATGCCTGCCGCACCGAGTGCCTGCCGGTAGCCGCGCAGGCGCAGGCCTGCGGATCCGATGACCTCGCCCTCGTGCGCGCCGACGACGGCGATCCGGCGCCGGCCCCGTGCAATCAGATGCTCGGTCGCGGCGCGTGCAGAATCGACGTTGCTCATGGTCACGTGATCGGTGGGACCGCCGAAGATCCGCTCACCCAGCAACACCAGCGGGAATCCGACCTTCAGATGGTCCGCGTCCTCGTTGGACATGCCCAGCGGGCTGAAGAGAAGCCCATCCGTCATCTGCAGCCGGGGGCTGGACAGGATCTCGAGTTCACGGGAGCGGTCGCCGCCGGTCTGCTCGATGAGTACCTTCACCCCCCGCCGTTCCGCCGCCTTGATGGTCGAGTCGGCCAGTTCGGCGAAGTAGCTCAGCGAGAGTTCGGGGACGGCGAGTCCGATCACTCCCGTCCGTCCGGAGCGCAGGCTCCGCGCGGAGAGGTTCGGGCTGTAGCCGAGGTCGGCAATCGCGTCCAGGACCCGCTGCTTGGTATCGGCACGGATGTGCTCGTAGTCGTTGATGACATTGGAGACGGTCTTGATCGAGACACCGGCAGCAAGCGCGACATCCTTCAGTGTGGCCGCCATGCCGCCCCCTCGAGTTCTTTCGTGATGCCCTGCACGTCACGCGTGAGGCGATTCTACAACGTTGTAAGATGGGCGGGCACAACCTCCGAACAGGCCGCCGCGGCCGCGCTGTGCGCCGCGACACCGGCCGGACAAGGACCATCATGCTCGAGCAACACGTGCGGGACAGGCTCAACTGGGCGGGCAACTACGAGTACCAGGCCCGGATGATCGAACACCCCACCTCCCTCGCCGACCTCCAGCGAATCGTCGCCGGGTCCACCCGCGTCCGCGCCCTCGGCTCACGCCACTCCTTCAACGACATCGCGGACAGCCCGGGAACGCTCGTCTGCCTCGACGTGCTCGATCCCGGGGTGCTCATCGACGAGGATGCGCTCACCGTCACGGTGTCCGCGGGCGTGCGGTACGGCGTCCTCGCCGCGCAGCTCCAGCGGCGTGGCCTCGCTCTGCACAATCTCGCCTCGCTGCCCCACATCTCGGTCGGGGGCGCCATCGCCACCGCCACCCATGGGTCAGGGGACGCGAACGGCAACCTCGCCACCGCCGTCGTCGGGCTCGAGATCGTGACCGCGACCGGCGACGTCCTGGCCCTGGCCGCCGGCGACGACGACTTCGACGGGGCCGTCGTCGGCCTCGGCGCCCTCGGCGTCCTCCACCGCGTGACCCTGCGGGTCGAGCCCTCCTTCGACGTACGCCAGGACGTGTTCACGGACGTCCCGTGGGACGCGGTGCTCGCGGACTACGACGCCGCCACGTCCGCCGCGTACAGCGTCAGCCTGTTCACCGACTGGTCGGGAGACACCATCGGCCAAGCGTGGCTGAAGAGCCGCGTCGACGGCGCCCGCCCCGCGCCGTCCGCGTTCTACGGCGGGACCCCGGCGGACCGTGCCCACCATCCGGTGCCCGGGGTGGCCGCCGACCACTGCACGCAGCAGCTCGGCGTCCCGGGACCGTGGTCGGACCGGCTGGCCCACTTCCGCCTCGCATTCACCCCCAGCAACGGTCAGGAGCTGCAGACCGAGTACCTCGTGGGCCGCGAGCACGCGGTCGAGGCTATCCAGGCGGTCCGCGCCCTCGCCCCGAGGATCGCACCGCTGCTGCTGGTCTCGGAGGTGCGCTCCATGGCGGCGGACGGGCTGTGGCTCAGCAGCAACTACCGCCGGGACGGGATCGGCCTGCACTTCACGTGGAAGCCGGACCAGCCCGCGGTGGAAGCCCTGCTGCCGGAGCTCGAGGCGGCTCTGCTCCCCCTCGGAGCCCGGCCGCACTGGGGCAAGCTCTTCGCGGCGGACGCCGCTCAGCTGGCGCCGCTCTACCCACGCTTCGACGACTTCCGGGCCCTCGCCCGCCGCCTGGACCCCGACGGGACGTTCCGTAACGCGTTCCTGGACCGCACGGTCTTCGGCACCTAGGCGGACACCGGCCTCAGTGCTTGCGCGTCAGCCACTTCCAGTGCGCGAGGGTGCGCAGCCGGATGAGCAGGGCGCGGGACTGCTCGGGGCCGTACGGCAGGATGGGGATGGCCTTGGTCATGTCCACCGAGGCCTCGTCCATGGCCACCCGGGTCACCCGGACGGCGCTGCGCATCGTGTTCATCTGCGTCACCACGTCCTCGACGGCCAGGGGCTCGCCGTGACCGGGCACGAACACGTCGTAGAGGTCCTCGAGGGCGGCCATCTTGCCGAGCGTCCGCACCCAGTCCACGGGGAACGAGTCCTGGAAGACCGGATCGGCCCCCTCCTCCAGGAGACCCCCCGCGAACAGGACGTTCCCCGCCCCCACGAGCAGGTCGTGGTCGGTGTGGCCAAGTCCGAGGTGGAACAGCGTCACCGACTGGCCGCCCAGGTCGAGATCGACCGGCGTGCCCTCCACCAGGCGGTTGGCGGGGAGGATCCGGGTGTGCACGCCGTCACCCGCACCCATGGAGGGCTCGACGGCGAGGACCTCCACCCGCTGGTCCTCGCCCTTCTCGGCCTGCACGGCGCTGCACCGCGACGTGGCCCAGAACTGCTCGACGCCGTGAGCGGCGAAGTAGTCGTTGCCGAAGAAGTGGTCCGCGTGGGCATGGGTGTTCACGACGACGAGCGGCAGGCCGGTGACGGTCCGCACGTGCGCATACACCTCCGCTGCCCCGAGCGGTCCCGCGCCCGTGTCGACGACCAGCGCCTGCTCGGAGCCGACGACGAGGCCGACGTTCACCCGGAAACGCGCGGTGCGCAGCACGTAGATGCCCGGTCCGAGTTCCCGCCACGGGCCGGCGGTCTCGGGGCTGGTCACGTCGGTGGTCATGGAGTCCTCTCTGACGGCAGGAGTTCCAGTCTAGGTCCGGCACGCTCGGGCATGCGGAAGACCGGCAGCGCGACGTTGATCATCGGCCCGATGAGCAGGGCGAAGGCGACGGTGCCGAGGCCGACCGTCCCGCCGAGCAGCCATCCGAGCAGCAGCACCGTCCCCTCGATGGCCGTCCGGACTGCCCAGATCGGCAGCCCGAAGCGGGAGTGGATCCCCGTCATGAGACCGTCGCGCGGCCCCGGCCCCAGGCGGGCACCGAGGTACAGGCCGGTGGCCACCGCCAGCAGCACGAGTCCCCCGGTGAACAGCAGGAACCGCGCCCACAGCTGCCCGGGCTCCCCGAGCAGCGCGAGGCCGATCTCGGCACTGGGTCCCACGAGCAGGACGTTGAGGACGGTTCCGACGCCCGGGCGCTGCCGGAGCGGGATCCACAGCAGCAGCACGATCGCGCCGATGATGTTGGTCATGAACCCGAACGGGATGCCGGTCTGGAGCGATCCGCCCTGCCCGAGGACGTCCCATGGGGACACGCCGAGCGTGGCCCTGATCATCATGGCGAGCGAGAAACCGTACAGGAAGAGACCGATCAGCAGCTGCAACCAGCGCCGGGTACCGAGGAACGTCATGGTCCCAGTAGAGCCGGAAATTGGACTTACATCAAGATGCCAATCGTGCCAGAGTGGATTCATGATGGTTCTTCCTGCGCGCCGCCTCGCGATCGAACTCGGGACGTGGCGCACCGCCGGACCGGCCTATGGAGCACTGGCCGACCGCATCCGGCTGCTCACCCTCGATGGGCGCATCCCCCTGGGCACGCGACTGCCCGCCGAACGCGAGCTCGCCGCGCAGCTGGGCGTCAGCCGTACCCTCGTGGCGGCCGCCTACGCGCGGCTGCGGTCGGCCGGCTACGTGGAGAGCACGCGCGGCTCGGGCAGCGTCGTCGCCATGCCGGGCCGTGAGGTCCTGGCGCACGACGACGGCGGGCCCGGCATCGTCCTGGACTTCGGCAAGGCGGCGCTCCCGGCGGCCCCGCAGGTCGGCGAGGCCGCCGCAAGAGCTGCGCAGGAGCTGCCCGCCTACCTGAACGGCAGCGGCTACGACCCGCTCGGTCTGCCCCGTCTGCGGCAGGCCCTCGCCGACCGATATGCGGCGCGGGGCGTCCCCACGGCACCCGGACAGATCATGGTCACCCTCGGAGCGCAGCACGCCATCTCACTCCTGGCCCGCGCACTGCTCGGACGCAGCGACTCGGCGCTCGTCGAGGCGCCGAGCTACCCCCATGCGTACGAGGCCCTGCGCGCTGCAGGCCGGCGACTCCTGCCGGTCTCCGTCGATGTCCGCGACGGCTGGGACGACGACGGCCTCGAGCAGGCGTTCCGGCGGGGGCGGCCGACGCTGGCCTACGTCATGCCGGACTTCCACAACCCGACCGGGGCCGTGATGCCCCCCGATCAGCGGGATCGGCTGATGACTGCGGCAGTGCGACAGAGCACGGTCGTCGTCGCGGACGAGACGATGGCTGAGCTGCGGATCGACGGTGACCCTCTGCCTCCCCTCGGCGCCTTCGGACCCGCCGTGCTGGTCGGGTCCATGGGCAAGACCGTGTGGGGCGGCCTCCGCATCGGATGGATCCGGGCGGAGGAGGACCTCATCCATCGTCTCGTCCAGTCCCGGTACGCGCAGGACCTCGGGACGCCGATCCTCGAGCAGCTCATCGCCCTCGAGATGCTGGGTACGTACGACGAACTGCTGCTCCTCCGCTCGAAGCAGCTGGCCGAGGGCCGGAACCACCTCGAGGGACTCCTCCACGAGGCCGTGCCCGCGTGGGATGTCCCTCACGTCCAGGGCGGACTGTGCACGTGGGTGAATCTGGGAGCGCCCGTCAGCTCGCAGCTGGCGCTCGCCGCCCGGGACCGTGGCCTGCTGCTCGGCGCCGGACCCCGCTTCGGGATGGACGGGGTGTTCGAACGCTTCCTCCGCGTCCCCTTCGGCTATCCGCCCGAGGACACCCGCCGGGCGGTGGACATCCTCGCCTCGGCCTGGCGGTCGGTGGACGCCGGGGCCCCGGTCAGGGACGTCTTCGCACCGGCCCTGGTGTAGGCCCGAACGGCCGGATCACACCCCGACCGGCGTTCCGAGGTACTCGGCGAGGTACGGCGCCGTCGCGCTGACGTCGGCCGCGAGCCCGGCGATCCGGTCCGGCGTCCCGGCGGCCACGACCCTGCCGCCGGCGGACCCTCCGCCCGGGCCGAGGTCGATCACCCAGTCCGCGGACGCCACGACCGCCATGGTGTGTTCCACCACGACCACCGTATTGCCGGCATCGACCAGCTTCCGCAACTGCGCGAGGAGCAGCACCACGTCCGCGGGATGCAGTCCGGTGGTCGGCTCGTCCAGCAGGTAGAGTGTGTGGCCGCGCCGGGCGCGCTGCAGTTCGGTGGCCAGCTTGATGCGCTGGGCCTCTCCTCCGGAGAGTTCCGTGGCCGGCTGCCCCAGCCGCAGGTACCCCAGGCCCACCTCCTGCAGCGTGGCGAGCGAGCGGGCCGCGGCCGGGATGGTCCCGAGGAAGGAGGCGGCGTCGTCCACCGTCAGCCCGAGGACGTCCGCGATGGTGCGGCCCTCCAGCGTGACCTCGAGGGTCTCCTCGTTGTAGCGGGACCCGGCGCAGGCCGGGCAGGGGCCGTAGCTCCCGGGAAGGAACAGGAGCTCGACAGCGACGAATCCCTCGCCCTGGCAGGTCTCGCACCGTCCGCCCTGCACGTTGAAGGAGAACCGGCCGGCACCGAACCCCCGTGACTTCGCGGCGGGCGTGGCGGCGAAGGCCTTCCGGACGGCGTCGAACAGGCCCGTGTAGGTCGCGAGGTTGGAGCGCGGTGTCCGCCCGATGGGTTTCTGGTCCACGCTGACCAGGCGGTCGAAGGCTTCGAGTCCGCTGATGCCCTCCACCGTGGAGCCGGGGTAGGCCTCGTGGTCCGTGCCGTCGTCGACCGGCTCGGCGTCGGCGGGGGTGTCGTCGCGGACGTGTGCCCCCACGGCCTCGGCGAGGACCTTGCTGACGAGTGTCGACTTCCCCGATCCGGACACGCCGGTCACGGCTGTCAGCACGCCCACGGGGATGGCGGCGTCGAGCCCCTGGAGGTTGTGGCGGCGGATGCCCTCGAGGTGCAGCCAGGCCGAGGGGTCCCGGCGGACGCTGTCCGCCCGGGACGCCGGCGCGGTCCGCGCGAGGAACGGCGCCGTGAGCGAGGTCGGGACGTCGACGAGCCCGTCGGCGGGACCGCTGTAGATGATGCCGCCGCCGCCCTCCCCGGCGAGCGGGCCGACGTCGACGATCCAGTCCGAGCGGCGGACGACGTCCATGTTGTGTTCGACGACGAACACCGAGTTGCCGGCGTCCTTCAGTGCTTCGAGGACGGCGAGGAGCGGCTCGACGTCGGCGGGATGCAGGCCGGCGGACGGCTCGTCGAGCACGTAGACGACGCCGAACAGCCCGGACCGGAGCTGGGTGGCGATACGCAGCCGCTGCATCTCACCCGGCGAGAGCGTGGGGGTGGCGCGGCTCAGGCTCAGGTAGCCCAGGCCGAGGTCGACGAGGACGTCGAGGCGCTGCACGAGGTCGCGGCTGATGGTGACGGACACCTCCGTCCCCTCCCCCGACGTCCACGACCTGTGGGCGGCGACCGGGTGCTCGAGCGTGGCCGCCGGCCCGAGGTGCGTGGCGAGTTCCGCGAGCGGCAGGGCGTTGGCCTCAGCGATCGACAGCCCGGCGAAGGTCACGGCGAGCGCCTCCGGACGCAGGCCGCTGCCGCCGCACTCGCCGCACGGGCCGGACTCCATGTAGGGCAGCACGCGCTCGCGCATCTGCTGGCTCTTGGAGTCCCGGAGGGTGTGCATCACGTAGCTCTTCGCACTCCAGAAGCGCCCCTTGTAGGGCTTGGCCACGCGGTCCCGCTGGGGGGTCACCTCGACGACGGGCTGCTCGTCGGTGAACAGCAGCCAGTCCCGCGCCTCGCGTGGAAGTGCCCGCCAGGGGACGTCGATGTCGTAGCCGAGCTCGCCGACGACATCGCGGAGGTTCTTACCCTGCCAGGCACCGGGCCACGCGGCAATGGCACCCTCGCGGATGGTCAGGTCCGGGTCGGGGACGAGCGTCTCCTCCGTGACATCCCGCGCAATGCCCAGCCCGTGGCACCGCGGGCACGCTCCCCCGGCGGTGTTCGGTGAGAAGGCGTCGGACTCCAGGCGTTCGACGGCGTCCGCCGGGTAGGTGCCGGCGCGCGAGTAGAGCATCCGGAGCGAGTTGGAGAGGGTGGTGAGCGTCCCGACGGTCGAGCGCACGCTGGGCGTGCCCCGCCGCTGCTGGAGCGCGACGGCGGGAGGGAGCCCCGTGATCGAGCCGACGTGCGGCGAGTGGCCCTGCTGGATGAGCCTCCGCGCGTAGGGGGCGACCGACTCCAGGTAGCGGCGCTGTGCCTCGGCGTAGATGGTCCCGAACGCCAGGGAGGACTTGCCCGAGCCCGAGACCCCGGTGAAGGCGACGACGGCGTCCCGCGGGACATCGACATCGACACCCCGCAGGTTGTTCTCGCTCGCGCCTCGGACGCTGACGAAGCCGTCACGTGCCGTGGCGGGGTGGGCAGGGGCGTTGTTCGGCGACTCGATCACCGACCCAACCCTACGGTTCCGGAGGCAGCGCGTGGGACAGGACCATCCGGAACCCGGGCCCTTGCGGCAGGGCCGACGACGGAACCCGCTAGGAACTCCCTGCGTCCTTCGGGGAATCAGCCGCGGGCCCCTCCGGTCGACGCCTCTGCACCGCGTAGTGGTGGCCGAGGGAGTCCGTGTGGACCTCGATGGACCGCAGGGCGCTCTCGGACTCCTCCTCGGCGGCGTCGTGGCGGTGCACCACCGGCGTACTCGCATCGGAGCGTGCCGCCGGTCCGAACAACGTCCCCGCAGCGGTGTCGAGCCCGTCGAAGAAGGACCGGTGGTGGCGGCCCTCCGGGTGCGGCGGCGGCTCCTGGTCCGTCCCACCGACGGCGGTCAGCGACGGGACGGCCTGGTCGTGCTTCCTTCGATTTCGGCGGATTTTCATTCTGCACCTGATTCATCGTGGGACGGACATTCTACTCCGTCCCGCGTCTACAGGTCGGCGAGCAGGCCGCCCGGATTCTCGATCGCATCTGCGACGAACCGCAGGAATCCACCGGCGGTTCCGCCGTCGCACACCCGATGGTCGAACGCGAGCGTCAGCTCCGTCACCTTCCGCACCGCGAGCTGACCGTCCACGACCCACGGGCGGTCGATGATCCGGCCCACCCCGAGGATCGCCGATTCCGGGTAGTTGATGATGGCCGCGCTGCCGTCCACGCCGAACACGCCGTAGTTGTTCAGGGTGAAGGTGCCGGAGGAGAGGTCCGACGGTGTGGCCCTGCCCTCGCGGGCCAGGGCGGCCAGGCGGCGGATCTCGGCGTCCAGGCCGCGGGCGGACAGCGTGTCGGCCCGCCGGACACTGGGCACCACGAGCCCACGCTCGGTCTGCGCCGCGATCCCGAGGTTCACGCCGTCGACCCGCACGATCTCCTGGGCGCCGTCGTCGCCTGTCACGATCCGGCTGTTGAGTTCCGGGTAGCGGGCGAGGCCGGCGACGACGAAACGCGCCACGAAGGCCAGCAGGCCGGGCACCGCGTCCGGCGTCCGGCGCTTCATCGCCTCGCGCAGGTCCACGAGGGCGGTGGCGTCGACATCGACCCAGACCGTGGCCTCGGGGATCTCGCGCCGGCTGCGGGTCATGGCCTCGGCGATGGTCCGCCGGACTCCCCTCAGCGGGGTGCGCTCGAGGACCGCGAGGCCGGACCGGGAATCGACCTCGGCGGCGGATGCGTGAGCGGTCGCGGGCGCCGCGCCGGGCACGGCGTCGACGGGGTCCCCGCGGTCCGGCGACGCCGCCGTCCTCACGGCGACCGCCTGCTCCACGTCACGGCGGAGGATCAGGCCGTTCTCCCCCGATCCGTGGAGGTCGGCGAGCCGGATGCCGTTGTCCCGCGCGAGTTTCCGGACCAGGGGCGAGACGCACGTCGGCGCGACACCGAGGTCGGGCGCGGCTGCAGTACTAGGCGCGGCGGGCCGGCCGTCGGTTGCCGCTTTCGCCGCGGGCGACGACGTCCCGGAGTCGGTCGCCGCCAGGGCGTGAGGTGCGGCTACGGTGGGCGTCGCAGCAACCGGGGCAGCGGACGCCGGCGCCGATGCGGCCACGGCTCCCTGCGTCCGGCCCTTGCGCGGCCGGGTGCGTCCACCGGTGAGACCACCGGGCGTGCCGTAGCCGATCAGCACGTTCCCCGATCCCCCGCCGGCTGTCGAGGCATCACCTGCGGAGCCGGTGGCAGCGGCGGGGACCCCGGCCTCCTCGCGGAGCTCCGCCGCTGCGGCGTCGATGACGGCGTCGGTGGCGGTGTCAGTGTCTGCGGTGATGTCAGCGGTGTCAGCTGCGCCGGTGCCGGCGGTGTGGGCTGTCGGTGCCGCACCCGCACTGCCCTCAGGCCGGACGGAGAGGAACGGGGCGCCGACGTCGAGCACCTCGCCGGGCCGGCCGTGCAGCACGGCGACGGTCCCCGCGAAGGGCGAGGGGACCTCGACGACCGACTTGGCGGTCTCGACCTCCGCGATGGGCTGGTCGACGGCGACGGTGTCCCCCTCGGCGACGAGCCAGGACACCAGCTCGGCCTCGGTCAGGCCCTCTCCGAGGTCGGGGAGGGCGAACACCTGGAGCCCCGATTCGACGGCGGGTGCACTCATGTCAGTCCTCCCACTGCAGGTCGTCCACGGCGTCGAGGATGCGGTCGACGCTGGGCAGGTAGAAATGTTCGAGCTTGGGCGACGGATACGGGATGTCGAATCCGGTCACGCGCAGCACGGGCGCCGCGAGCGAGTGGAAGCAACGTTCCTGGACCCGGGCCACGATCTCCGATGCCACGGACGCGAAGCCCGGCGCCTCCGCGACGACGACGGCGCGGCCGGTCCGGCGGACGCTGGCACACACGGTCTCGTCGTCGAACGGCACGATGGAGCGGAGGTCGATGACCTCGATGGAGCGGCCTTCCTCGGCGGCCGCCGCGGCTGCGGCGAGCGCCGTCGGCACGGACGGACCGTAGCTGATGAGGGTCGCGTCGGTCCCGGGACGGGCGACGACGGCCTTCCCGATGCGCCGGGGCGCCTCGCCGGCCTCGAAGGTCCGGCGGAGCTCCGTGAGGTCCACTTCCTCCTTCGCCCAGTACAGCTTCTTCGGTTCGAGGAACACCACCGGGTCCGGGGACGCGATGGCCTCGCGCAGCATGAAGTAGGCGTCGCGGACGGTCGCCGGAGCCAGGACGGTCAGGCCGGGGGTGTGCGCGTAGTAGGCCTCGGAGGAGTCGCAGTGGTGCTCCACCCCGCCGATGCCGCCGGCGTACGGGATCCTGATGACCAGGGGCAGGCGGACCTTGCCCTTGGTGCGGTTCGGCATCTTCGCGACGTGGCTGACCACCTGCTCGAAGGCCGGATAGGCGAAGGCGTCGAACTGCATCTCGACGACGGGCTTCATGCCGTTCATCGCCATGCCGATCGCCATGCCCATGATGCCCGCCTCCGCGAGCGGCGTGTCGAAGCAGCGCTGCTCCCCGAAGCGTGCCGTCAGGCCGTCCGTGATGCGGAAGACGCCGCCGAGCGTCCCGACGTCCTCGCCGAACATCAACGCGGACGCGTCGGCCGCCATGGAGTCCGCGAGGGCGGCGTTGAGGGCTTTGGCGAAGGTGGACGTCGCCCGTCCTTCGGGCACCGGGGCGGCGTCGCCCCGGGCGGCCACGCCCCCGGCGGGGGCCTCCGTGGTCTGGGTCATCGTCCGTCCGCCTTCGTCTCTGCCGTGGGGGTTCCTGGGCCGGCGGCATCGCGCGCCAGTTCCTCGCGCAGCTGCTCCGCCTGCTCGCGCAGCTGTGTCGTCTTCTCCGTGTACACGTACTCGAACAACTCTGCCGGGTTCACTGTGACCTCCGTGTTGAGTCCCTTCCGGATGGCGGCGGCGATCGCGTCCGCCTCCTCGGCCAGCGACTGCTCCTTCCCATCCGTCAGCAGGTCCAGCGAGCGCAGGTAGGTGCGCATGCGCGTGATCGGGTCCTTCGGCACCCAGCGCTGGACGTCGTCGGCGGAGCGGTAGCGGGTCGCGTCGTCCGCGTTGGTGTGCGCCTGCATCCGGTACGTGTGGGCCTCGACGAGGCTCGGCCCACCACCGTCGCGGGCCCTCTGCACGGCGCTTCCGAGCACCGCGAGGAGCGCGGCGAGGTCGTTGCCGTCCACGCGCTCTCCCGGCATGCCGTACCCGATGGCCTTGTGGGCGAGGGACGGCGCGACGCTCTGGCTCCGGAGCGGGACCGAGATGGCGAACTCGTTGTTCTGGACGAAGAACACGACGGGCACGTGGAACACGGCCGCGAAGTTCAGGGCCTCGTGGAAGTCCCCCTCGCTGGTCGCTCCGTCACCGCACATGGCGAGGACCACGGTCGGCTCGCCGCGCAGCTTGGCCGCGTGGGCGACGCCGACGGCGTGGAGCAGCTGCGTGGCCAGCGGCGTGGCCTGGGTGGCGACGCGGTGCTCGTGCGGGTCGTAGCCGCCGTGCCAGTCGCCGCGCAGCAGGGTGAGGACCTGAAGCGGGTCGACGCCGCGGGTGATGACGGCGACCGTGTCGCGGTAGGTCGGGAAGAGCCAGTCCTCGGCGTCGAGGACCACGGCGGCGGCGACCTGGCAGGCCTCCTGCCCGTGGGAGGAGGGGTAGACGGCCATGCGGCCCTGACGGACGAGGGCGTTGGCCTGGTCGTTGATGCGGCGCCCGGTGATGAGGCGCCCGTAGGCCTCGAGCAGCGCAGCGCCGTCGGGGAGCAGGTAGCGCTCGTCGGTGGAATGGTGGCCGTCCGGGTCCACCAGCTGCACGGGCTCCGCCGACGGGAGCAGGGCGCCGTCCGGCGTCGTGCCGTGCGCTCCGCCTCCGGCGGCTCCGCCCAGCAGGCCGCCGAGGCCCTCATTCGTTGCCGTACTCATTGCGCCTCCATCACCAGCCGCTGCAGCGGCAGTCCATTTCCGGCGGCGAGCGGTAGCTCCGACGCTGGATGCTGTGTGAGACCAGTATGGCCAGCAGACGTTATTTGTATCCACGGAGTGGATGAAGTGTGGATTTTTTCTCGCCTTGAGCAGTATTCTTTGGACGAATTGACAGTGTGAGCTGGATTACGTGAAGGAGCGTGGACGCGTGGTGGACGGAGTGCTCGACGACGTCGATCGGAAGATCCTCGCCGAACTCACGCGGGACGGCAGGCAGTCGGTGACCTCGGTGGCGGAGCGTGTGCACATCTCACGCGCGCACGCCTATTCCCGTATCGCGAAGCTCACCGAGGACGGGGTGCTGACGCGCTTCACGGCGATCATCGACCCGGCGAAGGCCGGCCTCCGGTCCTCGGCCTACGTGACCCTCAAGGTGCGGCAGCACTCCTGGCGGGAGCTCCGGGACAGGCTGCGCAGCGTCCCGGAGATCCACCACATCGCGCTGGTGGGGGGTGACTTCGACGTCATCCTCCTGGTGCGGGCGGAGGACAACGTGGGGTTGCGGCGGGTGATCTTCGACCAGCTGCAGTCGATGCCGGGTGTCCTGGACACCCAGACGTTCCTGGTCTTCGAGGACCTCGACACGCGCTGACTCCCCCGGTTGCACCCCGGGCCGGGCGACACCTGCAACGAGGTGGATGCGGCGACCCGTTCCCTATCGTCGCCGTCCTCTCGGTGCCCGATTGCCCTTGGACGGCGAAAGCGCCGCCTCGGGTACTGCCTCCCCGCCCGGCACGTTCCCGGACCCACGCCGCGGCACTGTCATGGCGGCAACTTCCCCGAGCCGGGGGGTGAGATGATCGTCGCCGTCCACCGTTCCCGATCGCCACGACAGCGTGAGCCCGTCCGCGGTGTCCTCGAGCGACGCGAGGTTGTTGTCGAACCACGGTCCCCTGATGTTCCGCCAGCGGAACGGTGGGTCAGGGACCTTCACGGAGCGCGCCACGAGGGCTCCGATAGGGGCCGCCACGGCGTAGGACAGGATGGCGGTGGAGGAGCGCAGGAGCCGCGGCAGCGGATTACGGATCGGGGAACACACCACCTGGAGGATGCGGCTTCCCGACGTCCTGTCCACTTCCGCGACGTACGAGAAGTGGACGTCTCCCGACAGGAAGGTCACCGTCTCCGGCGCCGGGCCCCGGTTGCCGTCCGCGACGTCGATCGCCATGCGGGCCACGGCGCGGAAACTGTTCTGGAAAGCGCCCCAGTGTTCCAGATCCATGCCCTGCCGCAGCTTCTCTCCCAGCCGTGCACCCAGTGAGCCCCATGCACCCTGTGCGAGGGCCTCGTCCCACGACTCGATGTGATGCAGTCCCAGCGGCAGGAGGAACGGCAGCGAGGTTCCCACCAGCAGATGCCGGAATCCGCCGACCATCCTGTCATCCAGCCACCCCGTCTCCTCCTCGCTGAGCAGGGCCCGTGCATCGGGTGTCAGCACGCGGGATACGCGGGAGTCCACCACGATCAGGCGCGTGTCATCGAAGTCGCGGCAGTAGCTCCAGCGGTAGCTGGCCGGGTCCTTGTCCGCCCGATCGGCGAAGGCGTCGAGCTCTTCGCTCAGGTCGAGCTCGGCGGCGTCGTCGTGGTCGACGATCCGTTGCCAGATGGGGTCCTCGGCGCGCCGGTCCGGCGACAGGTTGCCGAGGTGCTGGTACACCCAGTACGACGCGAGGCCTGCGACGATCCGGTCCTGCCACCAGGAGGTGGCCTCCATTTCCTGCTTCCAGGAGGTGGAGGCGTTCCAGTCATCGCGGATGTCGTGGTCGTCGAAGATCATGGCACTGGGAAGGGTGGACAGCAACCAGCGGTTGGCGTTGTCGGACCAAGCCAGCTTGTACAGGTGGGCGTACTCCTCGTAGTCCTTCAACTCGGCGCCGGGATCCTCCTCGATGTCCCTCCGTCCGCGGATGAACTCCTGCATCTCCTCACTGGTGGAATCGGCGTACACCTGGTCGCCGAGGAACAGGACCAGGTCCGGCCGCGGTGAAGCATCGTCCTTCGCCCGGTGGAGCGCGTACGCACGCATCGCATCGACGCCGTGGGTCCGGTTGCCTTCCTTGGTGTGCGGGACGCTCGTGCGGCAGGACCCGAAGACCAGTCGCAGGGGCTTCCCCGGGGTGCGTGTCGCAATGCTCGACGGCGGGAATTCGGGCACGGATCCCGGGTCCGGCCAGACCTGGTGTCCGTCGATCTCCACCGTGTACGAAGTGACGCTTGCCGGCTCGAGTCCGTCCACCTCGACGAGCGCGTAGTGGTGCCCGTGGACCGCGAACGTGCGTGCTTCCCAGGATCGCTGGGCGGCCCGGACGGCGACGCGTGCCGCGGCGCCGACCTCCACCCAGATACTTGCCGAGGTTTCGTCGACGTACCGCAGCATGGGGCCAAGGACCAGGGGCGTCGGTGTCATATGTAAGTTCTACCCTTCTACCTCTCGGCCCGCAGGTCGATGTCGAAGAGCTTACCCTCGGGCTGGTTCGAGCGGCCCTCGACGAAGGAAGCGGGCGGACCGGGATTCTCGTTCAGCGGGCGAGTGACATCTCAGCTGCGTTGGTGAAGGTCTCGAACAGGTCATGCGACGGGGGCATGACCTGCGTCATGAGAACTACTGCGGTCTCGTGCTCGGGCCACGTGTACCAGAGGGTACCGAGCCCGCCGCCCCATCCGTAGCGGCGGCCACGCATGCTACGGGTGATGCCTACGCCATATCCCCACCCACCGCCGTCGAGGAAGGCATGCGCTAACGGTGCGGATCGCTGCTCCTCGGTGAGCTGGTCCGCGGTCATGGTCGCGACAAGTTCCGGAGAAAGGAATCCGCAGCCGCCGTCGAGCAGCATGCGGGCGAACCGCAGCATGTCACCCGCTGTCGAGACGAGGCCGCCGCGTGCGTCCGGAAAGGCCGGTCGGGTCGACCATCGGCTCTCGACGGCACTGTCGAAGACAACGAGGCCGTCCTCGTTCCGGGCAAAGGACGGCACCAAGTGCTCGAGGGCTCCGACGAATCCTGTCTGAGACATGCCCAGCGGGGTGAACAGCTTCTCGCGCATCAATCGATCCAAGGGCATCGTGGATGCTCGTGCGAGGACGACGCCGAGGACGGCGTACGCCAGCTCATACCGCCAGACGGTACCGGGCTGCTCGAGAAGGGGCAGGGCAGCGAAACGAGAGATCCAGTCCGAGGGCGCCGGCAGTGCCGGAGGATCGGGAGGCCCGAAGCCCAGTCCAGCGGCCGCAGCCGCCTCGACTGCTGGACAGTCACTGTCGAAGACGAAACCGAACCCCATACGCATCGTCAGCAGGTCCTCAACGGTGATCGGCCGGTGGGCCGGCACTACATCGTCGAGCGGGCCCGCGAGGCGGCGCAGAACACGGCGGTCGGTCAGTTCGGGAAGGAACGTCTCCACCGGGTCGTCGAGGTGAAGCACGCCGTCCTGCACCAACAGCAGGGCCATCGCCGCGACCATGGGTTTCGTGTTGGAACTGATGCGCATGACGGCGTCGACGGGCATCGCCGTATGTCCATCGGGATCACGTGTTCCCACCGCGGCAGCGGTCGCAAGACCTTTCTGCAGGACACCCACGACAGCACCTGGTACCTCACCGGCATCCACCATCGGGCGGATCTGATCAAGCAGGTGTTGTGCTTCCACGGCCTGAGAGTATCAGCGGGATACCTCCGGCCCCGATGCCCGCGAACCGGCATCGGCGTGCAATGCGTGCAGTGCGTGCAGTGCGACTACCGTCACCTCGCGCTATGAGGCAACGAACTCTCCGAGCGCGGCCAGTAGACGGTCGATATCGTCGTCGTTGTTGTACGGCGCCAAGCCGATCCGCAGGGCGGCGCTGTCCTCGAGGTCGAGACGACGGAACGCTTCGTACGCGTAGAAAGAGCCGGCCGGTGCGAGGATGTTCCGTTCGATGAGGAACCGATAGGCGTCCGCGGAGGACCGGCCCGGAATTGTCACCAGCAGCGTCGGTGTCCGATCCTGGGCTTTCGAGTGCAGCGTGACGGCGTCGCCCAGTTCGGCGAGCCCTGCCTCGATGCGGGAGCGTAACGCGAACTCGTACTCGTCGACCACGTGGGCGGATGCGAGGAGGCGCGCACGGCGGCCGGTTGCGCCGCCGGGCGCGATCGCGGCGAGGAAATCCACGGCCGCTGTGGCTCCGGCCATGATCTCGTACGGGAGGGTACCGAACTCGAACCGCTCGGGAACCTCGTTCGTGGACGGCAGCAGCTTGTCCGGCTGCAGTGACTCCAGCAGATCCGGGTCGGCCACGAGGACGCCGCAATGGGGCCCGAGGAATTTGTAGGGCGAACAGGTGAAGAAGTCAGATCCCAACGCCTTCACGTCGACCGACGCGTGAGCGGTGTAGTGCACCCCGTCCACGTACACCAGGGCGCCGACGGCGTGAGCGGCATCGGCGATGCGGCGCACCGGCGGTTTGGTGCCGAGCAGGTTCGACGCGGCGGTGATCGCGACCAGCTTCGTGCGCTCGGTGATCGCGGCGGCGACGGACGCTTCGTCGATCTCCGTGGTGTCCGGGTCGAATTCGATCCAGCGCACGATGGCGCCGACCGCGGCGGCTGCTTGCAGCCAGGGGCGGATGTTGGAGTCATGATCCAGGCGTGACACGACGACTTCGTCACCCGGCTGCCAGGTCTTCGCGAGGTGGCGGGAGAAGTCATAGGTGAGCTGCGTTGCGCTTCGCCCATAGACGACACCGCGAGGGTGCGCCCCGAGGAGGTCCGACATCGCCGATCGGAATCCACCGACCGCCGACTCGGCGTTGCTCTCCGAGCCCATGCCGGAGCCGCGGTTGGACAGCGGTCCGGTGATGGCGTCGGCTATCGCGGTTCCCACGACAGTGGGGGTTTGCGTTCCGCCGGGGCCGTCAAAATATGCGGTGCCGGTAAGCAGGGCGGGGAAGTGCGCGCGGAGGGCCGCGATATCCAAAGTCATGTCGTTACTTTCTCAGGTGAAGGTCGATGCGGAAAAGGGCGCGGCGAAAGCCGTCGTACATCAGTTCGAGAAGTTCGCTCCGGGATCGGCATCCGAGCTTGTGCGGTTTCTTATGGGCGCGGGACTCCGGACGACGCGGTCCAGGGTAGGACTTCGCCGAACTCGGGCCCACCCTCGACTTCATCAGCGCCCACAATCAAAGCAGCCTCAAACGCATCCGACGGCACGTCTTTGAAACGTCGGACAGCTCCGACGACCCGCACAGCCAATGGAACGATGCCCGAACAGAGCTGGTGGACGACCGCGCCTACGACCGGCCCGAAGTGCGCCAGCCACGACGCAGCGATAGCGGGAAGCGTGCAGGCCAGAGGAACCGGGTACCGGACTCCTGAGCGTGCTGGAAGGATTCAGGTCATGCTGCAGACGGTCAATCGTGATGTTCACCGAGGAATCTCTTCGTACTGGCTCGATGAAGCCGGCATGTGCGCTGGGACGTTGATCTTCGGTGTCGGGTTTCGGAACGAGCCGGTGGGGCTGGCTGGTGTTACGCATCTGGTCGAACATCTTGTCCTGCGACGGGTTCACCCGACCACGGTCCGCCACGGAGGCGTCGTGGACACGAATACGACACAGTTCCACGCCTTTGGTAGCCCGGACGGAGTCGCGGATTTCCTGAACAGGGTTGCCGACGTGATCACGGGTTTCGCCGACCTCACAGACCAAGACCTCGCCCTGGAGAAAGCGACTATCCGGGCGGAGAACCCGTGGGCGTACCGGCGCCTGTCGGCAGGATTGCTGACCAACCGCTTCGGCGCGGAAGGCCCGGGAATCGGCCAATTCGGCGCGCCGGCGACCACCGGTTTCAGTAGAGAAGAAGCCATCGAGTGGACCAGGACATGGTTCACTCGGCACAACGCGGCCGTCACCTTCTCCGGGCACCTCCCGGACGAACTGGACCTCCAGCTCCCACCTGGCAAACCGACCGTCAGGACGGAACCAACACCGCTCATCACGGTGCCGACCCTGGTCCTGTCGGAGAAAGCCGGTGTGGCGCTGTCCCTGATCGTCCCCCTCCGCCATGCAGGGCTGCTCGCCGACGCTCTGGTCTACGAACTCCGCGAACGCCTGGGCCACGACCAGGGACTGATCTATTCCGTGGAACCGATCATGACCGTGCTTGGTAGTGACTCCGTCCAGCTCGAGTTGGTGCTGGATCCGATCGAGGAGAACACCCGCAAGACTCTGAAGAAAGCCCTCACAGCCGTTCGGGATATTGCTGACCGAGGGTTCAGCCCGCACGCAGTCGACGCCGCACGACACGCATATGTGGCGGACCTCGCGTGGGACCACACCGTTCCCACTGACTTTCTCGAGCAGACCGCCGTCGATGGGTTGTTCGGAAGGACGACGCCCACCCGCGAGGCACTACTCGACCTCGCGAGCGGCACCGACGCCCAAACGCTGACAGCGCTCCTCAAAGCCAGCTTGGAGACGCTCATGCTGGCGATCGACCGAGACGTGGAGATCCGGGAGCAGGACGGGAAGTATCTGGGGCTGACCGTCGATGCCTCGACGATGTGGGAGCCCTACAACCGGACCGTGGAATCGACCGTTTCCGGGATCACCGGCGAGTTGCAGGCGTGGAGGAACAAGAACACCAAGAGCACGCTGCAGCTCACCGGCACGCACCTGATCAAGCACGCCGCCGCCAGGTCGAAGGCGATCACCCTCGCGGACGTCGTCCTCGTCGGAGACCGTACCTGCGGAGGAATCGCTCTCATGGACCGTCGTGGACGGACCACAGAACTGAAGCTTCAGGAGTGGAGACGCAACAAGAGCCTGAGAAAAGCCCTACTGAAAGCCTTCCCGGGCGCCGTTGTCCGGGCGTTCCCCGCAGCATGAAACCCGACCGACATTTTCGCTGAACCACCGTTCAGGGGGATCTGGCGCGCATTCTCATGGTCGGGTCTGAAACTCGGCGCAACACTCCTGGCAATTGCGGCCATCCCCATGCTGGTTGCCAACGGGATCTATCTGTTCTCCTTCAGATCGGTGGAAGGATCCTACGGAGACATCGGCGGGTTCGGCCTGATGTTGCTGGGTCTTGCCGCTCTCCTCGTTACCTCGCTGGCCTGCGCCGTCGGGCTACCAATAGCGCGGCCGGCCGTCGTCACGCGACCACAAGCAAGCACGGGGCCTCGCACCTGACGTGCAGGACCGGACGACCGCTCAGGGATCGGCCTACGGGACCTGGCCAGGATCCCAGGAGTGGCAGGCAAAGAGCCCCGAGCTGTCCTCGCTGCGCAGCTGCTGGCGACCCGGGTGGGCTGCAAGGGTGGATCCGGATCCTCCTTGCCTAGTCGCCGATGGATCCGTCCAGCAGCTCGCAGAATATCCAGGTGGCCGCAGTGCCTACCTGTTTCCTCGATCATGTGCACCAGAACCCATCGCACGCTGTGGCCGCCGTCGCCACCGCGGCAAGGCTCGTCCACTCCATACCCCTCCAGGACTTCGCGGGACTCGCGGCAAGCGGCCTCGTAGTCCGCGATGATGCCCGCCAGGCTGTCCTCATCGCTCACCCGGAATTCGCCGTCGGGATCCTCCGCGGACCATCGGGTGGGCACATCCTGCTGCCCGTCGATGCGGTCCCGGAACCAGAACCGCTCAACATCTGTCAGGTGTCGCACCAACCCTGGCACCGTCGTCAACGACGGCAGGAGCCGCTTCACGCCGTCGGCATCGCTGAGGCCACTGGCCTTCATCGCCACGGTGGCCCGGAAGTAATCCAGGAAGCCGGTCAGTGTCTCCCGTTCTCCGGCTGCCGCAGGCGGTTCCGTCCGGGTGTCGTTTTCCATCTGACCAACCTAGTCAGGGGAGTCGAGCCGCAGCGCAGGCGCGCCGGATGCAGCAGACCGGGACCTGCAGAACGGCTCGACCCACATCCACCGAGGCACGGCTCCGTACGAGGCTCCCGAGACGTTCGTCAGGTACGTGACAGGGGAGCCGGTGGCCCTGTGCGCCAAGCGGGCATGTACATCGGGGGTCGGACTCCCTAGTGTCGGTCGTCAGTCGCCCTATCCGGCGATCGGTTGATGATGAACGACAAGCACCAGGAGGTCCCATGTCCCTCGTCCGAGTCCACAACTTCTCCGTGTCGCTCGACGGCTTCGCCACCGGCGAGGGCCAGCGACTCGACGCCCCCTTCGGTCACGCGGGCACACGGCTCATGGAATGGGCAATCGGCACCCGCACGTTCCGTGAGATGGGCCTTCACGGGGACTCGGAGGCGTCCTTCGGCGTCGACGATGCGTTCGCCAGCGCATGGGGCCCCGGGATCGGCGTGGAGATCATGGGGCGGAACAAGTTCGGCCCGCAGCGCGGGCCCTGGGAGGACGAGGACTGGAAGGGCTGGTGGGGCGAGGACCCCGTCTTCCACACGCCCGTCGTCGTCCTCACTCATCATTCCCGGCCGGTACTGGAGATGGCCGGCGGGACGACCTTCCATTTCGTCGACGCCGACCCCGCCTCCGCACTGGAGCAGGCCCGCGCCCTGGCCGGCGGTCGCGACGTGCGGATCGGCGGCGGCGCCATCACGATCCGGCAGTTCCTCGCGGCCGATCTGATCGACCACCTGCACGTGGTCCTCGTACCGATCGTGCTGGGGCGGGGCGAACGCCTGTGGGACGGCCTCGAAGGGCTGGAGGAACGCTTCGACATCGAGGCGACCCCCTCCCCGACCGGGGTCGTCCACCTGGTCTTCACCCGTCGCGCCTCCCGGTAGGCCCGGGCAGCCGAGGCTCAGGCGCCGAAACGCGGGGGCCGCTTCTCCCGGAACGCCTCGAGGCCCTCGCGGTAGTCGTCCGAGACCCCGAGCACGCCCTGGACGTCGTTCTCGTCACTGATGGCCCGCCAGAGTCCGAGCCGCTCGTCGCGGATCCGCGCGACGAGCTTCTTCGAGGCGACCAGCGCCTGCAGCGGACCGCTCGCCGCCCGCGCCGCCTTCGCCCTGGTGAAGTCGAGCAGCTCCGGGGCGGGCACGGCGCGGCTGAAGAGCCCTCCGGTCACCGCCTCCGCCCCCGTCATCAGGTCCCCCGTGTACATGAGGTCCAGCGCCCGGTGCGGGCCGAGCCGCTCGGTGAACAGCCAGTGCCCCCCGGAGTCCAGTGCCAGCCCGAGGGCGGCGAACGGCGAGCCGACCTTGGCGTTCTCCGCGACGTACACGACGTCCGTCGCGAGCAGCAGGCCCAGTCCGACGCCGAGGCACGCGCCCTGCGCGGCCGCGAACGTGGGTGCGGGGAAGTCCGCCATCTTCCGCAGCAGCGGAGTGAGCGTGGCGTCGAGGAACCCGAACGCGTCGTCGGCCCCCGGCTGGATGGAGCCCAGGTCCCGGCCCGCGCAGAACGCGCGCCCCTCCCCGCGCAGCACGAGCGCGCGGACAGTGCCGTCCTGCACCCCGGCAGCGGCGGCGTCGTACGCGGCGGAGAGTTCGGCGAGCGCCTGCCCGTCGACGGCGTTGAGGCGGTACGGCGCGTCCAGGACGACCTCGGCGATGCCGTCCTCGATGCTGAGGCGGATCATGCCGGCGGAGGAGTCACCGGTCGACGGCGTCGCCGTGGAGGGAGTGGTCATCATTGCCTCTCAGGCGTCGTAGTCGACGGCGACGTCGGTACTGGTGGGGTGGGCCTGGCACGTGAGGACGAACCCTGCGGCCACCTCATCGGGTTCCAGGGCGTAGTTCTCCTCCATGGACACCGTGCCCTGGACGAGTTTCGCGCGGCACGTGCCGCACACCCCGCCGGCGCAGGCGAACGGCACGTCGGGCCGCACCCTGAGGGCAGCGTTGAGGATGGACTCGCGGGCGTGGGTGGGGCTCTGCACGGAGCCCTGCAGTCCGTCCAGGTTGAAGGAGATGGTGTAGTTGTCCCCGTTGTCCGCGGGCACCACCGGGCGTCCGTGGCTGCCCTCCGGCCGGGTGGGCTCTCCGGTGGTGAACAGTTCGAAGCGCACCTTGTCGGCAGGCGTACCGCGTTCGCTGAGGTAGTCACGGCACAGCTGCACGAGCTCGAACGGTCCGCAGAGGAACCACTCGTCCACGCGGTCGGTATCGATCACCGTACCGAGCAGTGACTCGAGCTTCTCCGCGTCGATCCGACCCGACAGCAACGGCGAGATGCGCTGTTCGCGGGACAGGACGTGGTGCAGCGCGAAGCGTGCGGGGTAGCGGTCCTTGAGGTCGGCGAGCTCCTCGAGGAACATGACGTCCATCGCCGCCCGGTTCGCGTAGACGAGGTCGAAGCGCACATCCGGGCCGGCGGCGAGCATGGACCGGGCGATCGCGATGACCGGCGTGATGCCGGATCCCGCGGCGACCGCGACGAACGAGGCGGGCTGCTCCGCCGGCATCGTGCGCGGGGTGAACTGCCCGAGCGGGCTCATCACCTCGAGGGTGTCCCCCGCCTTCAGGGACTCGTTGGCCCAGGTGGAGAAGACCCCGCCGAGGTCGCGCTTCACGGCGACGCGCAGCTCGCCGGGGCGGGGATCGGCGCAGATCGAGTAGCTGCGGCGGACCTCCCGTGGCACGCCGTCGACGTCGAGCGTGGTGCGGAGCGCGACGTACTGCCCGGGCAGGTACCCGAACGCGTCCTGCAGGTGGGGTGGGACGTCGAGAGTGACTTCGACGGCGTCCTCCGTCAGTCGGCGGACACTGCGGACGGTGAGCGTGTGGAACGCACTCCGCCGCTTCGTGGAAGGGGCGAGGACAACGGCCATCAATGCACCTTGAAGTAGTCGAAGGGCTCCCGGCAGTCGTTGCACACGTACAGCGCCTTGCAGGAGGTGGACCCGAAGCGGGTCAGTTCGCGGGTGTTCAGGGACGAGCACTGGGGGCACTTGACGCTCAGGCCGAGGCGCACCGGTCCGACGGCGGCCTTGCCTGTCGGCGGCGCGATCCCGTACTGCGCGAGCTTCGCCTTGCCGTCGTCGCTCAGCCAGTCCGTGGTCCAGGCCGGCGAGAGCACGAGCCGGACGCCGACGTCGTCGTACCCGGCCGCATGCAGCGCCGCGGTGACGTCGTCGCGGATGGCATCCATGGCCGGGCAGCCCGAGTATGTCGGCGTGATGGTCACCTCGACCCGGCCCGACGGCGCCACGTGGGCCTCGCGCAGCACGCCGAGGTCCTCGATGGTGAGGACGGGGATCTCGGGGTCGCAGACCGTTGCCGCGACATCCCAGGCCGCCGCGTCGGTTGCCGCCGAAGGCCGCAGGTCCATGCCGGTCACCATGCCGCGCTCACGACGACGCCCTCACCACGACGCTCCGGGGTGCTCGCGGGCGAGGACCTGCATCTCGGCGAGCATGTACCCGAGGTGCTCGCTGTGGCGTCCGAGGCGTCCGCCGCCGACGGCGCCGGGCACGGCGGGGACCTCGAGTTCGGCCTCGGCGAGGACCTTCCGCACGGCGTCGTCGAACGGCGCACGGAGTTCGCTCGGGCGCACGCCGGCGTCGCCCACCTCGTCGATGAGCGGGTAATCGGTGAACAGTTCCTCCACGTACGGCCAGGTGAGCCGGAGTCCGGCGATCATCCTGCGGCGCGACTCCTCCGTGCCGAGTGCGAGGCGCAACACCCACTGGGCGCTGTGGTCCCGGTGGTAGTCGACCTCCTTGACGGCCTTCGCGGCGATCGCGGCGATCGTCGGGTCGCTCGAGTCGACGAGGCGCGAATAGAGCTCCCACTGGTAGAGGGAGACGACGAACTGCCGCGCGATGGTGCGCGCGAAGTCACCGTTGGGCTGCTCGACCAGGTGCACCGAGCGGAACTCGGGTTCGCGGCGGAAGTAGGCGAGGTCGTCCTCGGTCTTGTCCCAGGCGCGGCCGGCGTAGCTGAGGAAGGACCGCGCATGCCCGATCTGGTCCAGCGCGATGTTGGCGAGCGCCACGTCCTCCTCGAGTTCGGGCGCCCGGGAGATCCACCAGCCGAGCCGCTGCGCGAGGATCAGGGCGTCGTCGCCGAGTCCGAGTGCGTACCGGGCGACGGCGTCCGACGGCTTCACGTCCTGAAGGGCGATGTCCTCGGGGCGCAGCGCGTTGCCGGGGGTGATGCGGGTAGCACTGGCGTTCGCCTCGCTCACAGGTGCTTCACTCCCTCGCTCTTCGTGTAGTACGTGGCGTGCCGGTAGTCCTTGCCCTGCGGCGATTCGAAGAAGGAGTCCTTGGCGTCCGGGTCGCTCGTGACGATCGACGACGCGGGGACCACCCACAGGCTCACGCCCTCGTTGCGGCGTGTGTACAGGTCGCGCGCGTTGCGGACAGCCATTTCGGCGTCGGGCGCATGCAGCGATCCGGCGTGCACGTGCGAGAGCCCGCGGGAGGAGCGCACGAACACCTCCCACAGTGGCCAGGCCGCGCGGTCCTCGTGCAGGCCCGACGACGGTGCCGTCGAGCCGTCGTCGCCCGTCGTCGATCCGCCGGTCACCTAGGCCGCCTTCGTCGTGTGCTTCGCGGCCTGCCGGGCGGCGTACGCCGAGGCGGCGTCGCGGACCCAGGCACCGTCCTCGTGGGCCTCCCGGCGTCGTTCCATGCGCTGCGCGTTGCAGGGGCCCCGGCCGGCGAGGACTTCCTTGAATTCGTTCCAGTCGAGGGGTCCGTGCTCCCACCGGGCGGTCTCCTCGTCGAAGCGGACGTCCTTGTCCGGCAGCTCGAGCCCGAGGACCTTGATCTGTTCGACGATCATGCCGACGAAGCGTGAGCGCAGCTCGTCGTTGGAGAACCGCTTGATCTTCCATTCCATGGACTTCTGCGAGTTCGGCGAGTCCTCGTCCGGAGGGCCGAACATCATCAGGGACGGCGCGTACCAGCGGTTGACGGCGTCCTGAGCCATGGCGCGCTGCTCGGGAGTGCCGTTGGCCAGTTCGAGCAGGATCTCGAAGCCCTGCCGCTGGTGGAACGATTCCTCCTTGCAGATGCGGACCATCGCCCGACCGTACGGGCCGTACGAGGCACGGCAGAGGGGCACCTGGTTGCAGATGGCCGCTCCGTCCACGAGCCAACCGATGGCCCCGATGTCCGCCCAGGTCAGCACGGGGTAGTTGAAGATGCTGGAGTAGCGCGCCTTGCCGGCGATGAGATCTTCGGTCATCCGATCGCGCGGGGTCCCGAGGGTCTCCGCGGCGGAGTACAGGTAGAGCCCGTGCCCGGCCTCGTCCTGGACCTTGGCCATGAGCACTGCCTTGCGCTTCAGGGACGGTGCGCGCGTGATCCAGTTGGCCTCCGGCTGCATACCGATGATCTCGGAGTGCGCGTGCTGGGAGATCTGGCGGGTCAGGGCCTTGCGGTAGTCGGCGGGCATCCAGTCGCGCGGTTCGATCCGGGCGTCCCGACTGATGAGGTCGTTGAAGACCTGCTCGCCGGCGGCGTCGTGGTCCGCGCGGGTATCGATCGCTGTAGCCGTCATGGTGCCTGCCTCGCTCGTCCGGACGTCCGGTTTAATTACCGACCGTTCGTTCAGTATAGGGAGCGTGGGTGAGGGTCGTCAACGGTTCGATGGGGAGCCAGGGGCGTGAACTGGTCCGCTTCCTGCAGACCGGGTGCAGGGTCGGCTGGGTCAGCCGACCCGAGCGAGCGGCGCGTCCCGGCTGTCCTGACTCCCGGCCAGGAGTTCCCGCAAGGCCCGGGCCGGAGCATTCTCCTCGGCGCGGGAGGAGAGCTGAGCGTTCATCCAGGCGGCAAGGCGCTTCTCCCCGGCGGAGGCAGGGGACGAAAGGGACGGCAACCGGCCCTCGTCCTCGATGAACTCCGAGATGCTGTCGACCCTCAACCAGGCAGCCCCGGTGCGCTGGTGCTCGGCCACGTCTTCGGAGAGCAGGCCCGCATCGCAGAGCTTCGCGCGGTGCGCCGCCGTCAGCCGGCCCGCGCGCGCGGCTTTGCGCTGTTCGTCGAGCCACATCGCCAGGCGGTGCTCGCCCGGCGTGGATGCCCGGAAATACGGATCACGCCCCTCGCTTTCGCGGAAGGCGATGAGTGCCCGCAGGCGGAGGTCCCAGGAGGTCGTCAGCACGGGAGCGCCCTTTCAGAGTGGAGCAGGTGATAGTAGTAAGGCTACTACTTACTAGGCAGACTAACTATCACCCATTTCGAATGATGTTTCCGTTTTTCGCTACCGCCCGGCGGGCAGGTCGGCCATGCGGTCCCGCATGACCGACCGGTCGGTCATGCAAAAATGAGCGCATGACCGTCGATGGATCACGCCCTGCCGCCACTGCTCGGCGCGGACGCCCCGGATACGACCAGCAGTCGGTCCTCGCCGTTGCGGTCGCAGCCTTCAACCGGCACGGCTACGAGGCCACGTCGATGGGGATGCTCGCCGAGGAACTCGGCATCAGCAAGTCCGCGATCTACCACCACGTACCGTCCAAGGGCGACCTCCTGCGCCTGGCCCTCGATCACGCGCTGGGCGGACTCGAAGCCGTGCTGCAGGATCCGCGCTCGCACACCGGCCCCGCGGACGCCCGGCTCGAATTCGTACTGCGGGGGACCATCGCCGTGCTGACCGAACGGCTCCCCTTCGTCACGCTGCTGCTGCGGCTGCGTGGCAACACGGAGATCGAGCGGGAGGCGCTGGAGCGGCGCCGCACCTTCGACCGCGAGGTGGCGGCACTCGTGGACGCCGCACGGCACGAGGGCTCGATCCGGAAGGACATCGACCCGAGAACCACCACGCGCCTGATCTTCGGCACCATCAACTCCATCGTCGAGTGGTACAAGCCGGGCGGACCCCTGACCGCCGAGAAGCTGTCCGACGACGTCATCCATATGGTGTTCGACGGACTGCACCGCCGCTGAGCGGTCCCCCAGCCCGGGGACTTCTGCCTCGCCGACCCTTCTGCCCGCCGACCCCTACCCGGGCGACCCTTCTGCCCGCCGACCCCTACCCGGGCGACCCCTCTGCCCGCCAACCCCTACCCGGGCGACCCTTCTGCCCGCCAACCCCTACCCGGGCAACCCCTCTGCCCGCCAACCCCTACCCGGGCGACCCCTCTGCCCGCCGACTCCTACCCGGGCAACCCTTCTGCCCGCCGACTCGCCAGTCTTGGTGGGCATCGTCAGTCATGCCCACCGGCTCAGGTGTGTCGATGGGCAGAATCGTCGACGCCCTCACCCGTATGGGTCCGTGTCAGTGGGCATGACCCCCGGAAGCTCTGCCCGCACGAACCGGTCCCGGTGAACATGAGAGTGTGTGGTCTTTTCCACATAGGCCGGTCCGGTGAGGCAGCGGGTGAGCGCGCCTGCCACGGTTCCCTCATGAATCCATGTGATGCGCTGGAGTCCTTCGGCGGTGTAGCGCGCAGCACGAAACTCCTCCGGGCCGGAGTCACCCCTCACCGGCTCCGACGAGCCCTCGAGCGCGGCGAGGTGCTTCGCCCGGCCCGCGGTGTTTACTGCCTGCCCGGTCATGCGAGTGCACTCCTGGCGGCGACTTGCGCGCACGCGGAACTCGCCTGCGTCAGTGCCGCGCAGCATCTCGGCCTCTGGGTCCTTCACCGGCCGACGCTGATCCACGCGAGCGTGAACCACGGGCGCGCCCTCGACGCCCGATTCCGTGTGCACCGATCGGAAGGAGCGCTCACTCCGTTGCGGATCTGCCTCCAGGCGATGCGGTGCCTCCCCGAACTCGACGCCCTGTGCATCGTCGAGTCCGCCGTCGTGCTGGGCCACGTCCCGCTCGCCCGGTTGAGGGACGCGGTGGGAGGACGACGGGATGTGGCCCTCCGGCGGCTCGTCGATCTCATCGACCCGCATGCGCAGTCCGTCATCGAGACGGTGGCCCGCTACCACCTCCGCTCTGCGGGCTTCAACACCCAGTCACAGGTGTACATCCGGGGCGTGGGCCGGCTCGATCTGTATGTCGACGGCATCCTCGGCATCGAAGTCGACGGACGGCAGTACCACAGCGACCACCGCGAGTTCGAGGAGGACCGCCGCCGCTGGAACCTGCTCACCACGCAGGGCGTGCCGGTCCTCCGCGTGACCCATGCCCTGCTGAACCGTCAACCGGAGCACTTCCTGACCCTCGTGCGTGACGCCATCGCCTCGCACCGGCCCCGTGGCTGAGCGATTTCGGTGGGCAGGGACGCCGATGCCCACTGAGATGCGCGTGTCCGTGGGCAGCACCACCGGACCGGCGCCCGGCGGCGGGAAGCACCAGCGAAACCAGGCGGCACCCGGACAACAGCGCCCGCACGGTGGGCAGCGCAGCGCAGCCTACCTGCCCGGCTGCGGGAAGCGCCCGCTACTTCTGCACGAGGGTCAGGACGTCGTAGGTCGCCACGATCTCGTCGTCCTGGTTGTGCAGGACGGCGTCCCAGGCCACCTCGCCGTACTCGTCGGTCTCGCGCGGCGTGATGCGCTTGGCCGTCAGGGTCACCCGGATGGAGTCGCCTGCCGCGACCGGTGTGATGAACCGCAGGTTCTCCAGCCCGTAGTTCGCGAGCACAGGCCCCGGGGCGGGGTCCACGAACAGCCCGGCTGCCCAGGACAACAGCAGATACCCGTGGGCCACGATCCCCGGGAAGAACGGGTTCGCGGCCGCGGCCTCCGCGTTGGTGTGCGCGTAGAAGGTGTCCCCCGTGGTCTCCGCGAAGGCCTCGATGTCCTCGAGCGTCACCCGGCGCAGCTCCGACCGCACGGCGTCGCCGATGCGCAGCGTCGCCAGATCCTTCCGGAACGGGTGGGTATCGTCGAACCGCCGGTCCGCCCCCGTGTGCCACTCCCCCGTGATGCTCGTGAGCATGTTCGGTGAACCCTGCACGGCGGTGCGCTGCATGTGGTGCAGCACCGAGCGCATGCCGCCCAGTTCCTCGCCGCCGCCCGCGCGGCCGGGTCCTCCGTGCACGAGGTGCGGGACCGGCGACCCGTGGCCCGTGGAGCTGCGGGCGTCCTCGCGGTTGAGGATGAGGACGCGGCCGTGGTGTGCAGCGATGCCCAGCACGAGTTCCTGGGCCACCGCGGGGTCGTTGGTGCACACGGTGGCGACGAGGGAGCCCGAGCCGAGGGCGGCGAGGTGGACGGCGTGCGCGAGGTCGTCGTAGCCGATGACGGACGCGACCGGTCCGAATGCCTCCACGGAATGCAGGGCGCCGGCCTCGACGTCCTTCCAGGTGAGCAGCACCGGCTCCATGAACGCGCCGCCGGGTGCCTTCCCGGAGGTGTTGTCGGCGAGGACGACGTCGGGCGCGTCCAGCGAGCCGAAGGCCAGCGAAGCGCCGCCGTCGAGCAGTTCGCGGACGGCGTCCTGCACGCCCTCGAGCTGCGCGAGCGACGCGAGCGCGCCCATGGTGACGCCGTCGGCGCGCGGGTCCCCCAGCGTCACCCGCGAGCGGATCCGTTCGCCGGCGGCGCGCACGACGTCGTCGACGAGCGCCTCGGGCACGATGGACCGGCGGATGCTCGTGCACTTCTGCCCGGCCTTGACGGTCATCTCGGTGACCAGGGACTTGATGAACGCCTCGAACTCGGGGGTCCCCGGCACGGCATCCGGGCCCAAAATGGCGGCATTGAGGGAGTCGGTCTCGCAGGTGAACCGGACGCCGCCGCGCTCGACGGACGGGTGGGACTTCAAGTGGTTCGCGGTGGACGCCGAACCGGTGAAGGACACGAGGTCGCGGTAGTCGAGGTGGTCGAGGATGTCGCGGGCCGGACCGGAGACGAGCTGCAGGGATCCCTCGGGGAGGATCGCGGAACCGATGATGAGCTTCACGACGGCGGCCGTCAGGAACCCGGTGGGTGTTGCCGGCTTCACGATCGTGGGGACCCCTGCGAGGAACGCGGGGGCGAGCTTCTCGAGCATGCCCCACACCGGGAAGTTGAACGCGTTGATCTGCACTGCGACGCCCGGGATGCGCGTGTGGATGTGGGTGCCGAGGAAGGAGCCGTCCTTCGAAAGCACCTCAGGCGGACCGTCCACGATGACGTGCGAGTTCGGCAGCTCGCGGCGCCCCTTGGATCCGAAGGTGAAGAGCACGCCGATGCCGCCGTCGATGTCCACCATCGAGTCGACCCTCGTGGCGCCCGTCTTCGCCGACAGCTCGTACAGCGGTTCGCGCTGCGCGTTCAGGTACTGCGCGAGCTCCTTGAGCTTCAGCGCGCGCTCGTGGAAGGTGAACCGCCCGAGGGCCGCCTGGCCCGTGGTTCGCGCGAACCGGACGGCGGAGGCGGTGTCGATCCCTGCGGTGCTGACGAGGGCGAGGTCCTCGCCGGTGCTGGCGTCGCGCACCACGGTGCCGTCGCCCTCCGCGGCGGTCCGCTCGGGCGTCCACCAGGCGTCCTCGAGGAAGCTGGGGACGACGTCGATCTGTACTCGTTCCGGGGCGGTGGTCATGGTCCGCTCACCTTTCACTGGTGCTGCCTGGATGGGTGCTGGGGCTGGTCGGGTCAGGGAGCGGACGACGGCGGCGCGTCGTCCCAGGCGAAGAAGCCGCGGCCGCTCTTGCGGCCCAGTTCGCCGCGCGCCACCTTCTCGCGGAGGATCGCGGGCGGGCCGAAGCGCGGGCCGAGAGTGGATTCCAGGTACTCGGCGATGCCGAGGCGGACGTCGAGTCCCACCAGGTCCGTGGTGCGCAGCGGGCCCACCGGGTGCCGGTAGCCGAGGACCATCGCCGCGTCGATGTCCTCCGCCGTGGCGACGCCCTCCTCGAGCATGCGCATCGCCTCCAGGGCGATGGCCACGCCGAGGCGCGAGCTCGCGAAGCCGGGTGAGTCGCGCACGACGACGGGCGTCTTGCCGAGGGCGGCCACCCACGACCTCGCGGCGTGCTCGAGTTCCGCCGAGGTCCCCGTCCCGAGGACCACCTCGATCAGGGCCGATGCCGGGACAGGATTGAAGAAGTGGAGCCCGCAGAACCGCGCGGGGCGTTGCAGGGCGTCGGCGAGAGCGTCGACGGACAGGGACGAGGTGTTCGTCGCGAGCCAGGCGCCGTCGTCGAGCACGTCCTCGACGGCCCGCAGCGCCTGCCGCTTCAGGGCGGGATCCTCCGGCACGGCCTCCACCACGAGACCGCATCCGCCGAAGGCCGCGTAGTCCGTGGACACGGAGATCCGGGCCACGAGGTCCGCGAGCGGGACCGTCGTCGTACCGCGCTCGACGCTGCCGGCGAGGGCGCGGGTGACCCGGTCGAGCCCGGCCTGCGCCGCGGCGTCGTCCCGTTCGACGACGACGACACCGGCCCCCGCGAGGCAGAACGCGTGGGCGATGCCGGCGCCCATCCGCCCGCCGCCGAGGACGCCGACGCGCGCGGGGACGCCGCGAACGTCGGCGCTGGGATTGTTGCCGGAATCGCTGCCGGAGTCGCTGCCGGGGACGCCGGCCGGGTCGTTGCTGGGATCGCTGCTCATGAGCCCTTCTTCCGGTCGAGGAACCGCTGCATGCGGTCGAACTTCGCGTCGGACTCGAAGAGGACGGACTGCGCCAGCTGGTCGATCATCGGGTGCGCGTCCCGGGGTGCGTGGAAGACGCTCTTGGTGATGCGGACGGCGAGCGGGTCCTGCCGCGCTATGCGGTCGGCGAGCGCGTGGGCCGCGGGCAGGAGGTCCTCGGGCGCGTGGATCTCCGTGATGAGGCGGGCAGCCAGGGCCTCCTCGGCGGAGAGGATGCGCCCGGCGAGGAGGATCTCCAGGGCGAGGGGCTCCCCCACGAGCTCCTTGAGCCGCCAGGTGGCGCCGGCGGCGGGCAGGATGCCGAGGCCGGTCTCCGGGTTGCCGATCCTCAGCCGCGGCGTCCCGAGCCGGAAGTCGGCCGCGAACGCGAGTTCCGCACCGCCGCCCAGGGCGAAGCCGTCGAGGGCGGCGATGACGGGCATGGGCAGCCCGGCGATGCGGGCGAAGAGGGTCGAGTTGATGCCGGCCAGGGCGTCGTCGCGGCGGCGCTCGCGCAGCTCGGCGATGTCGGCGCCCGAGGCGAAGACGCCGTCGGACCCGGTCAGGATCAGCGTGCGAGGTGAGTCCTCGAGGTCCCGGCACACGGCGTGCAGCTCGTCGACCATCCGACGGTCGATCGCGTTGCGGGCCTCCGGTCGGTGCAGTTCGACGACGAGGCGGCCGGGCGCCTCGGTGAGCTTCAGCGACGAAGCCATCAGACGGCCTCGACGAGCAGCGCGGTCCCCTGACCCACGCCGACGCACATGGTCGCGAGGCCGAGGCGCCGGGCGGGGCCGGCGAGTTCGCGCTCGAGCCGGCCGAGCAGGGTGACGGCGATCCGTGCTCCCGAGGATCCGAGGGGGTGGCCGAGCGCGATCGCGCCGCCGTCGAGGTTCACGATCCCCTCGTCGAGCCCGAGCCGGCGGATACACGCCAGCGACTGCGTGGCGAAGGCCTCGTTGAGTTCGACGGCGCCGAGGTCCGCGACGGTGAGCCCGGTGCGCTCGAGCACCTTCTGCGTGGCAGGCACCGGGCCGATGCCCATGATCTCCGGCGGGACGCCCGCGGACGCACCATCGAGGATCCGGGCGCGCGGCGCCAGTCCGTACCGCTCGATCGCCGCCTCGGACGCGACGATGACGGCGGAGGCGCCGTCGTTCAGTGAGCTGGAGTTGCCGGCGGTGACGACGCCGTCGGGCCGGACCACGGGGCGGAGACCGGCGAGGGCCTCGAGAGTGGTGTCGGCCCGCGGTCCTTCGTCGGTGTCCACCGAGAAGGACGTCTTGCCGCGGTTCACCTGCACGGGAACGATCTCGTCCGCGAAGCGTCCCGCGTCGATGGCCGCGAGGGCCCGCCGGTGGGACCGCAGCGCAAAGGCGTCGGCGTCGTCGCGCGTGATGCGGTCCAGCGCGGCGAGCTCCTCTGCAGTCTCGGGCATCGAGTAGGTGGCCTTGTCACGGGCAGCCAGCAGCGGGTTGGTGAAGCGCCACCCGATGGAGGTGTCCAGCACGGCGCCGGGCTTCGCGAACGCCTTGGTGGGCTTCTCCATGACCCACGGCGCACGACTCATGGATTCCACCCCGCCGGCGACGACGATATCCGCGGCCCCGGCCCTGACCATGTGGGACGCCATGATGATGGCGGAGAGTCCCGAGGCGCAGAGCCGGTTGACGGTGATGCCGGGGACGCTGTCCGGGAAGCCCGCGAGCAGGGACGCGAGGCGGGCGACGTTGCGGTTCTCCTCGCCCGCCCCGTTGGCGTTGCCGAGGATCACCTCGTCCACGGTCGCCGGGTCCACGCCCGCGCGCTGCACGACGGCGGAGAGCACGAGCGCCGCGAGATCGTCCGGCCGGACCCCCGAGAGGGCGCCGCCGTACCTGCCCACGGGGGTGCGGACGCCACCCACCAGGAAAGCCTCGGCCATGTTCGTCTCCCTCGTCGTCGTGGTCGGCCCGCTCCTGTCGAAACGAATTACTGAACGTTCGTTCTGTAAAGGCCTGCTCCAGAATTGCACGGCCGCCCAGCACGGTCAACCGGCCGCTGCAGACCGGCAGTGGCAAGATGGACGCCATGACCGCTGACGCCACCGTGACCGAGATCCCCCTCCCCGCGCCTGCCCGGAAAGTGCCCACCGAGCGCACCCACCACGGTGACACGTTCGTCGACCACTACGAGTGGATGCGCGACAAGGAGAGCCCGGAGCTGATCGAGTACCTCCAGCGCGAGAACGCCTACACCGAGGCCGTCACCCGCGCCCAGGAACCGCTGCGCGAGGCCATCTTCGGCGAGATCAGGGACCGGACGCAGGAGACGGACCTGTCCGTCCCCGCCCGGAAGAAGGGGTGGTGGTACTACTCCCGTACCGAGGAGGGCAAGCAGTACGGCATCCAGTGCCGGGTGGCCGCCGAGGACACCGGCGACCTCAGCCGCGACTGGGCGCCTCCCGTCGTGGTTCCCGGGCAGCCCGTCCCCGGCGAGCAGATCATGCTCGACGGCAACGAACTCGCCAAGGGCAAGCCGTTCTTCTCCCTGGGGGGCCTGTCCGTCACCGAGGACGGCACGCTGCTCGCCTACAGCGAGGACAACGCGGGCGACGAACGCTTCACGCTGCGCATCAAGAACCTCGAGACCGGGGACCTGCTGCCGGACGCCGTGCCGAACGTCTTCTACGGCCTGGCGTTCTCCCCGGACGGCACGCGGGTCTACTACACCGTCGTCGACGACTCCTGGCGCCCCTACCAGGTGCGTGCGCACACATTGGGCACACCCGTCGAGGAGGATGACGTCGTGTTCCAGGAGGACGACGTCGCCCTGTGGACCGGTTTCGAGGTCTCCGCGGACCGCACGCAGCTGCTCATCAGCATCGGCTGCTCGGAGTACAGCGAGTACCGCGTGCTGGACCTCGCCGCCCCGGAGCGGGGGCTGACCACGCTGCTCTCCCGCGACGAGCGCATCCTGTACGACGCCGAGCCCCTCACCCTCGACGGCGCACCGCACTACCTGCTCACCCACAACCGTGGTGCGAAGAACTCGATGGTGAGCCTCGTGGCCGCCGGCGAGTTCGCCAGGCCGCTCGCCGAGCAGTCGTGGACGACGGTGGTCCCGCACGACGACGCTGTCCGCGTGGAGGGTGCCTCGGTCACCCGCACCCACCTCGTCCTGTCCGTGCGGAAGGACACCATCGAGCGCGTGCAGGTCCTCCCCCTGGCGGGCCTCGGGACGCCCGGACAGGGTGTTCCGGCGGAACCCGACTTCGACGAGGAGCTGTTCACGAGCAACCTCGCGAACGCGGAATTCGACTCCCCGATCATCCGGCTCTCCTACACGTCCTACCTCACGCCGCCGCGCGTCTACGACTACGTGCTCGAGGACGGTTCGCTGGAGCTGAGGAAGGAGACCGAGGTGCGCGGCGGTTACGACCCCGCCGACTACATCGCCGAACGGCATTGGGCGCCCGCCGCGGACGGCACACTGATCCCGCTGTCCGTGATCCGCCGCGCGGACCTCGCCCAGGACGGCTCCAACCCCGGCGTGGTCTACGCGTACGGCAGCTACGAGGTGAGCATGGACCCGGCGTTCTCGATCGCCCGGCTCTCCCTGCTCGACCGCGGCATCGTGTTCGTCGTCGCGCACATCCGCGGCGGCGGCGAGATGGGCCGCAGCTGGTACGAGCAGGGCAAGAAGCTGGCGAAGAAGAACACGTTCACGGACTTCGTGGACGCCACGACCTACCTCGGCACGACGGGGTGGGTGGACGCCGACCGGATCGCCGCGATGGGCGGTTCCGCGGGAGGGCTGGTCATGGGCGCCGTCGCGAACCTGGCGCCGGAGAAGTACCGGGCGATCGTGGCGCAGGTGCCATTCGTGGACGCCCTCACGACGATCCTCGACCCGGAGCTGCCGCTCTCGGCACTCGAGTGGGAGGAGTGGGGCAACCCGATCACCGACCCGGAGGTGTACCGGTACATGAAGGAGTACACCCCCTACGAGACGGTGCGCCCCGTGGCGTACCCGCGCATCGCCGCGGTGACCAGCTTCAACGACACGCGGGTGCTCTACGTGGAGCCCGCCAAGTGGGTGGCTCAGTTGCGCGAGACCACCACCGGCACCGAACCGATCGTCCTGAAGACCGAGATGGACGGCGGCCACGGCGGGGCCAGCGGCCGCTACTCGCGCTGGCGCGACATCGCCTGGGACTACGCGTTCGCCGCCGACGCGGTGGGCGCGACGGCGGTGCTGGCGCGCTCGACGAGCTCCGTCGGGTAGATGACGGGCTCCGGGTGCGAGCCCGGGGCCTCGATCTCCTCGAGCAGCATCTCCCCCGCCCTGACGGCCATCTCGACCATCGGCTGGGTGATCGTGGTGAGGGGCGTGGGCGCCGTCTCGGCGACCGCATGATTGTCGTAGCCCATCACCACGATGTCCCCGGGGACGGTCTTCCCTGCGGCGTGGATGGCCTCGATCACGCCGAGCGCCATGAGGTCCGACGCCGCGAAGACGGCATCGATGTCCGGGTGGTCGGCGAGCAGCCTCCGGGCCGATGAGGCGCCGCCCTCCGTGGTGAAGTCGCCGTACACCACGGGCGTCTCGGGGAGTCCCGCCTCGGCGAGTCCCTCGTTCCAGCCGCGTAGCCGGTCGACGGCGGCCGTCATGTCGGCGGGGCCCGCGACGGTGGCGAGGCGGCGGCGTCCGAGCCCGACGAGGTGCCGGGCCGCCAACCGGCCGCCGCCCACGTTGTCGGAATCCACATACGTGACATCCGAGCCCGCGTCCCACGGGCGGCCGATGAAGATGGTGGGAAGACCCGACTCGGCGAGCGACCTCGCCCAGGAGTCGGCCTTGTGGTGCGAGACCACGATGGCACCGTCCACGTGCCCGCCGCGCAGGTAGCGCAGGGTGCGGGTCGAATCGTCCTCGGCCCGGGACATGAGCAGCACCAGCTGCACGTCGGTCTCCCGGAGAGCCTCCGTGATGCCGGTGATGACGACGGCGAAGAAGGGATCCAGCATGACGCGCACGTCCGGCTCCGGGATCACCAGGGCGATCGAGGAGGTCCGGCGCGTCACGAGGCTGCGCGCCGCCCGGTTCGGGATGTACCCGAGGTCGACGACGGCGCGGTCCACTGCGGCCTGCGCCTCGGGGCTGACACGGTCCCCCCCGTTGATGGCGCGCGACGCCGTGGACCGCGACACCCCGGCCGCTACCGCGAGATCCTCGAGCGTGGGGCTCGGGCGGCCGGCGGTCCGGCGCGGCGACCGGGGCGGGGAGGTGTTCATCACCCCGACAATACGACACCCGCCGTCCCGGCGTCCTGCGCCGGGTCCATGACCGGCACGGCGTTGGAGGCGGCCAGGCGCGCGTACCAGATAGCGCTCGCCTTCGGCGTGCGCTGCAGCGTCTCGTAGTCCACACGCACCAGGCCGAAGCGCTGGTGGTAGCCCCATGCCCACTCGAAGTTGTCCATCAGGGACCACGCGAGGTAACCGCGGAGGTCCACGCCGTCGTCGATGGCGTCCTTCATGGCCCGGACGTGGACGTCGAAGAAGCCGAGGCGGTCCTGGTCGTCCACGAAGCCGTCGGCGTCCGCGACGTCGTCGTAGGCGGCGCCGTTCTCCGTGACGTAGATCGGGATGCCGGCCGGTCCGGTGTACTCGTCCTGCAGGCGGTTGAGCAGGCGGCGGAGCCCCTCGGGCTGCACTTCCCAGCCCATGCCCGTCACGGGCAGCCCGCGCGGAACCGAACGGACGCCGTGCGCGGCGACGTAGGGCGAGGAGACCGGGCGCTCGAGCGGGGCGTGGCCCTCCTGCGGGGCGGCGTCGCCCGCGGGCGACGTCGTCACGGCCTCGCCGTGGTAGTAGTTCACGCCCAGCACGTCGATCGGGGTGCCGATGATGGACAGGTCCCCGTCACGGATGTGCTCGGCCATGCCCAGGTGCTCGACGTCGCTGAGGACGTCCTCGGGGTAGGAGCCCCGCAGCACGGGGTCGAGGAAGATGCGGTTGAACTGCCCGTCGATGCGCCGGGCGGCGTCGCGGTCGGCCTCACTGGCGGGATCGAGGGGATCCGGGACCGTGAGGTTCAGGGTGATGCCGAGCGTCGCCTCCGGATCCCGGCGGCGCAGCTCCTGAGTCGCCAGGCCATGACCGAGCAGGAGGTGGTGGGCTGCGGCCAGGGCCGCCGTCGGCTCCTGCCTGCCGGGCGCGTGCACGCCGGCGGCGTAACCGAGGAACGCCGCGCACCAGGGCTCGTTGAGCGTGGTCCAGATACGGACGCGGTCACCGAGGGCCTCGTGCATCACCGCCGCGTACTCGGCGAAGCGGTAGGCCGTGTCGCGGTTGGTCCACCCGCCGTCGTCCTCCAGCGCCTGAGGGAGGTCCCAGTGGTACAGGGTGAGCCAGGGCTTGATCCCGGCTGCGAGCAGCTGGTCCACGAGCTCGGAGTAGAACCGGATGCCCTCGGGGTTCGGCGTGATGCCGTCCGGCATGCAGCGCGACCACGACGTGGAGAACCGGTACGCCTGCAGGTGGAGGCTCTTCATGAGTGCGACGTCCTCGGCCGACCGATGGTAGTGGTCGCAGGCGACGTCGCCGTTGTGGGCGTCCGCGACCGCGCCGGGGACACCGGAGAACGTGTCCCAGATGGACGGCCCCCGGCCGCCCTCGCGGGCAGCGCCCTCGATCTGGTAGGCGGCGGTCGCCGCGCCCCAGAGGAAGCCCTCGGGGAAGGTGATCTCGGTACTGCTCATCCTTTGACTGCTCCTTGCATGATTCCGGAAACGAGGTGGCGTCCTGCGACTGCGAAGAGGAGCAGCAGGGGGATGGTGGAGAGCACGGCTCCGGCGAGCACGATCGAATAGTCGACGAAGTGCGCGGCCTGGAGCAGTTGCAGTGCCACCGGGAGGGTGGGATTGGAGGGGTCCAGCACGATGAACGGCCAGAAGAAATTGGTCCACGTGGCGACGAACGTGAACAGGGCGAGCATAGCCGCGGCCGGGCGCGCCGCGGGCAGCCCCACGTACCAGAACGCCTGGATCATCGAGGCCCCGTCGATGCGCACGGCCTCGATGAGCTCGTCCGGCAGCGCGTCCCGGAGGTACTGGGTCATCCAGAACACGCCGAACGCCGTGACGACGCCGGGCACGATCACCGCCCAGAGCGAACCGGTCCACCCGAGCTTCGCCATGACGATGAACAGGGGCACCACGCCCAGCTGGGTCGGGACAGCCATGGTGGCGATCACGAACACCAGCAGGCCCTTGCTCCCCCGGAACCGGAGCTTCGCGAAGGCGAACCCGGCGAGCGTGGAGAACAGGACGACGGAGAACGCCGTGACCGTCGAGACGACGATGCTGTTGCCGAGTGCCTTCCAGAACGGGATGCTGTCCAGCACGGTGGCTGCGTTCGCGAAGAAGTTGCCACCGGGCACGAGGGGGACACCCTGGCTGATCACCGAGCTGTCGTGGCTGCCCACCAGGAAGGACCACCAGAGCGGGAACACCGACCCGAGGATGACGGCCCCGAGGAACCCGTAGGTGAGGAAGCCCGGGCGCCGCACGGCGCCGCTCGCGGCGCCACGACGCCGGCCGCCGAGGCCTCGCTGGGCGGCCCGGGCCGCGCCCTTGCCCGCCGTCTGCTCGATCATGGGGATGGAACTCATCGTCGGCCTCCCTGGGTTGCGATGCGGCGGGTGATGAGGAAGTTGGCCAGCGCGATGACCACGATGATCAGGAACAGGAGCCAGGCGACCGCCGCGGCCCTGCCGAAGTTCCGCTGGCCCCAGCCGAGCTCCCAGATGTACATGGTGAGCGTCTGCCATTGCCGGTCAGCGCCGCCGAGTCCCGCCTGGTCGAAGACCCTGGCCTCGTCGAAGATCTGGAGGCCTCCGATCGTCGCCGTGATCACCACGAAGATGATGGTCGGCCGCAGCATCGGGACGGTGACGGAGAAGAACTGGCGGAGCCGTCCGGCGCCGTCGATGGTCGCCGCCTCGTACACGTCCCGGGGGATCGCCTGCATGGCGGCGAGGAAGATCAGCGCGTTGTAGCCGGTCCAGCGGAAGTTGACCATCGTGGCGATGGCCGCGTGACTTGCGAGGGAGTCGGCGTGCCAGCGGACCGGGTCCAGTCCGATCGCCGTCAACAGCTCGTTGACCAGGCCCGCCTGGTCCGCGAAGAGGTTGTTGAAGATCAGCCCGACGGCCACGGGGGCCACCACGAAGGGGACGAGGACACCCATCCTCCAGAACGTCCTGGCCCGGAGGTTGGCGTCGAGCACCGCCGCGATGGCGATGGCGAGGACGACCTGCGGGACGGACGAGAGGAGGAAGATGCTGAACGTATTGCCTACCGCGTTCCAGAAGAACGGCTGCGCGAGGACGAACTGGAAGTTCTCCAGCCCGGTGAACGCGCCCTGCCCCCCGATCAGGTTCCAGTCGTGGAGCGAGACCCATGCGGTGTACAGCAGGGGGAACAGGCCCGTGACGGCGAAGAGCAGGAAGAACGGGGAGATGTAGAGATACGGCGACAGCTTGACGTCCCACTTCGACACCTGCTGGGAGAAAGCCAGCCGCTTCACGCCCTTGTCGCGCGGCGCCTGCTCGTCCGAGGGGTGGGGTGATTGGACCCGGTCCGTGACAGCCATTGGTTACAGAGCGCCTACAGCGGTCACGAACTTCTCCCAGGAGGAGGCCGCGTCGTCGGTCTGGTCGACGTCCACGCGCGTCAGGGCCTGCTGCATCGCGTCGTTGATCGCGAAGTACTTGGGTCCCTTGAACGGCGTGACGTCGACGGCGGCGGCCCGGTTGGCGAGGATCTCACCGGTGGGGGCGTCGTTGAAGAACGCGTTGGTCTGGCCCTGGAGCGTGTCGCTCTCGAGTGCATCGACCTGGCTGGGGAAGGTGCCCTTCGACTCGAAGGCCTTGATCTGCTGCTCGGGGGCCGTCAGCCAGTCCGCGAGCTTCTTGGCCTCGGCCTGGTTGTCGCCCTGGGTGGGGACGGTCAGGTAGGAGCCGCCCCAGTTGCCGCCGCCGCCGGGGAAGACATCAGCGATGTCCCAGCCCTCGACGCCTTCGGCGTTGCCCTCGATGATGCCCAGCATCCAGCCCGGGCAGAGCTTGGTGGCGAAGGCGTCGGACTGGAAGCTGGCCACCCAGTCGTCCTCCCACTGCGTGAGGTGCGCAGACAGGCCCTGGTCGACGGAAGCCTGCAGGACCTGCTCGTAGATGTCCTTGACCTCGGGGTTCTCGGTGGCGATGACCGTGCCGTCGTTGTCCTCGTAGGCGTTCTGCACCTGGTTGATCATGCCCTGGTAGGTCGCTCCTGCGGAGTCGAACCAGGCAACGCCGTCGCTCGCCGCGACGAACTTCTCGCCGGCGTCGAAGTAATCCTGCCAGGAGCCTTCGAGCAGCTCCGCGACGGACTCGCGATCACTCGGGAGCCCGGCCTTCTCGAACAGGTCGGCGCGGTAACAGACGGCCTGGGGCCCTGCATCCGTGCCGTAGCCGATGAGCGCGCCGTCCTCCGTCGTGGCGGCGGCGGTCTTCCAGTCGAGCCAGCGTCCCTCGACGGCCGGGTCGGAGAGATCCGCGAACTGGTCCGGGTACTCCAGCAGCTCGGGCAGCCAGTCGACCTCGATGCCCTCGATGTCGGAGAGGCCGGACCCGGCGGCGAGCCGCGTGGTGAGGTTGTCGCGGGCCTCGTTCGAGGTGGCGGCCTTCTTGTGCTCGATGGTGACGTTCGGGTTGAGCTCCTCGTATTCGGTGAAGAGCTCTTCGTAGCCGAATTCGTTGAACGTACCGACGGAAAGGGTGACCTCCTCGGTGCCGGTCTCCCCCTCCACTCCGGCGCTCGTGTCGCCGCCCGACCCACAGGCGGTGAGGGTCAGGGTGAGGCATGCCGCCGCGGCGGAGAGGGCGGTGATTCGTGCTCGGTTCTTCACGGGTGACTCCTTCGTCAACTCGGATCCTCCTGCGTCTGCAGCGGCTCCTGGATGGAACTTCCTGATGGCACCCGCGTCCGTCGGGGGCGCAGGCTGGAACGGTCGGCTGGTGCCTTTCCTTCACGAGGTCGAAGGCGCCGACGGACGTGGGAGCACATGGATGAGCTCCCCGCGGATGCGGGTGGTGGTAGCGGCGAGGAGTGCACCTCCTCCGGGAAGTAACCCCGGTGGGAGCGCTCTCACGCTATGTCCTCCATGGTGGCTGTGACGTACGACACTGTCAAGTGGGAGCGCTTCCACGGTGGCGCCGGCAACGGTGGGGCCAGCATCGCTGCAGGTCAGCGCAGTAATCCCGAGCCCGCCGCGACCGAATCGTTACAAAGAGCGCCTGCCGCGGGGCGGAATGCCCCGGCACTAGAGTGGCGGACGACCCCCGTCCCTCGACCCATCGCAGGAGCAGCACGCCGTGACCGACGAAGCCCTACCCCCCTGGACCATCACCCTCGGAGAACTCGACGAACGGATGGGGGTCGCCATCGTCGAGCAGTCGGTCGAGCGGGTGGTGGCGACCATGCCGGTCGAGGGCAACCGCCAGTCCTTCGGGCTCCTCCACGGTGGCGCGTCCCTCGCGGTCGGTGAAGCCGTAGGGTCGTGGGCCGCGGTGATCCACGCCTCGACGCTCGGCAGGACCGCCGTGGGCGTCGACGTGTCCGCTACGCATCACCGCAGTGTCAGGGAGGGCACCGTCACCATCACTGCCACGCCCATCCACCTCGGCCGCACCCTCACCACACACGAGGTGCTGATCACGGACGACGCCGGACGGCGCCTGTGCACGCTCCGCATCACCAACCTGCTGCTGGACCGGCCGATCCCGGGCACCGCGAGCTCCTGACCGGGCCGGCCCGCACCGGACAGCTCCGGACCCGGGGATCCGTTGTGCAACGTCGATGCAACGGACATGGTCCTACTGTGGGCTCCGGGCCGCTGAGGTCCGCACCCACGGAGTCCAAGGAGCTCGATGATGACTGATGACGCCCAGCCCCGCCAGGACGACCCGAAGGTCACGAAGCACGCGAGCGGCATCCGTGCGGCGACACTCCTCGCCGTTGTGACAACGGCAATAGCTGCACTGGTGGGCGGGGCGGCCGGGCCCGCCGCCGCCCACCCCAGGGACCCGGTCTCCTATGTCGCGCTCGGGGACTCGTATGCCTCGGGGTTCGGCGCGGGCCCCTACGTGAACGCATGCGGGCAGTCTCCTCGAGGGCTGCCCGGCCTCCTCGACGGCAAGAAGAGGGTGGACCTGACTGCCGATGCCACCTGCGCCGGCGCCAGCGCCAGAACGACCATCGAGCCAGGCGGCGCCCTCGACCTCCCGGAGCAGGTGGCCCAGGTCATCGAGCTGAAGGCCCTGACGGAGGACACGGACCTGGTCACCGTCTCGGCGGGCGGCAACGACGTCCGCTTCGGCGACGTGGTCACGGTGTGCGCCTCCCAGCCCACGGCGGTCTGCTCGCAGGCCATCGCGGCGGCGATCGCGACCCTGCCCCGCCTGGCCGACGACCTCGACGCACTCTACGCAAGCATCCGCGACGCCGCGCCGCATGCCACCGTCGTCGTCACCGGGTATCCGCATCTCTTCTCCCCGGAGTTCGGGAACGAGGTCATCTTCTCTTCCCCAGGATTCGCGGACGTGGTCGTCCCCCTGGCATCGCAGGAGGCCTTCAACGCGGGGACGGACACCCTCAACGCCCTCATCGAGCGTCACGCTGAGGCGTACGGCTTCGAGTTCGTGGACGTGGTGCCGGCCTTCGAGTCCCACGGCCTCGGCTCCCGCCACCCGTGGATCACCTTCCAGCTCGGCGCCGTCGACAGTCTGCACCCGACGGCGAAGGGCTACCGGTCCGGCTACTTCCCCGCGGTGCGCAGCTCCGTGAACCTGGCCCAGCTGCAGCGCTAGAGGGGCCAGGCGGGGTCCGTCAGGCGCGCCCTGACGCCGGTGAGCTCCTCCGGCGTCAGGCCTGCGTCGCGGAGGTATTGCGCGGCGTCGAGCGATGACAGCAGGTCCTCGAGTTGCCGGCGCGCCCGGGCGAGCCAGACCGCGAGCTCGGCGTCCGTCTTCGGCGTCTCGTGCGGCGTCGCCTGGCCGCGGTAACGCTCGTTCATGGTGAGGACGGCCCGCTCGTAGTCGGCGATGATCGCCGAGGTGCCGATGCCCGCCGCGCTGAGCAGCAGCGCGACCACGAGCCCCGTGCGGTCCCTGCCGGCGGCGCAGTGGATCACCACTCCCCCGGCCGGCGCCGCCGCAAACGCCCGGGCGACGCGGGCGAATTTCTCCGGCCACCGGCTGAGGTTCTCCCCGTAGTGCTCCGGGGAGCTGAGATAGGGCCCGCAGAGCGCCATGAACTCCTCGTCCGCCTGGTCCTCCGTGGGGAGGTTGAGGAAGGCGAACCGCTCGACCCCAGCGGGGCTGACAAGCGGGTCCGTTCCACGGCGGCCCAGTTCGAAGGGGTGGCGGAGATCGACGACGGTCCGGACGCCCTGTTCCCAGGCCCGGCGCCACCCCGCCTCCGTGAGCCACTCGTTGCGGCCCATGCGGTAGAGCCTGCCCGGCTGGACGGAGCCTCCGATGCCGCCGAGGTCCCGCGCGTTCACCGCGCCGTCCCACGGGGCGGCTACCGTCGCCGGTCCGGCGCCCGGGGTGGCGACGGCTGCCGTGTCGACGGCAGCGTCGAGGCCAGTGAGCGGAGTCGCGTCCATGGCCGAAGCGTAGCAACCGCCCCTGCGCGCCCACCGCGCGGTGGGGGCCTCGCACACCGGGGCATCGCCCGACCGGGAGGACCGGGCACCCCGCCCTGCCCGCGCCGCTAGACTCGACGGGTGACTTCAGAGCTCCCCGCCAAGGTATCGGACATCTTCGACCCCACCCGCTGGCGGGTCGTCACGGGCTTCGAGGACTTCACGGACCTCACCTACCACCGCCAGGTGGAGCGCGACGCCGGCGGCGCCGTCGTCCGCGACCTGCCCACCGTGCGGATCGCCTTCGACCGTCCCGACGTGCGCAACGCGTTCCGGCCCGGGACGGTCGACGAGCTGTACCGGGCCCTCGACCACGCCCGCATGACGCCCGACGTCGCCACCGTCCTGCTCACCGGGAACGGACCCAGCCCCCGCGACGGCGGCCACTCCTTCTGCTCGGGCGGCGACCAGCGGATCCGGGGGCGCGACGGCTACCGGTACGCGGAGGGCGAGACGAAGGAGACCATCGACCCGGCACGGGCCGGGCGGCTCCACATCCTCGAGGTGCAGCGCCTGATCCGCACCATGCCGAAAGTGGTCATCGCGGTCGTCAACGGGTGGGCCGCCGGCGGTGGGCACAGCCTGCACGTCGTCGCGGATCTCACCATCGCCTCGGCGCAGCACGGCAGGTTCAAGCAGACCGACGCCACCGTGGGCAGCTTCGACGCGGGCTATGGCTCGGCCCTCCTGGCCCGCCAGATCGGCCAGAAGAAGGCGCGGGAGATCTTCTTCCTCGCCCGCGAATATTCCGCCCAGGACATGGTGGACATGGGCGCGGTCAACGAGGCCGTGGACCACGAGGAGCTGGAGGCGACGGCGCTCGCGTACGCCGCCGACATCGCACGCCAGAGCCCGCAGGCCCTCAGGATGCTCAAGTTCGCGTTCAACCTCGCCGACGACGGCCTCGCCGGCCAGCAGGTCTTCGCGGGCGAGGCGACCCGCCTCGCCTACATGACGGACGAGGCGGTGGAGGGCAAGGAGGCGTTCCTCGAGAAGCGCTCCCCGGACTGGTCCTCGTTCCCCTACTACTTCTAGGAGCGGCGTGGAACTCCTCCCCGTGCACACCCCCGAGGGCTTCGACGCCCTCGGATTGCTCGAGCCCCTCGCCGCAGCCCTCGCCGGTGAGGGTCCCGCCGTCGCCCCCCATGCAGCGGCTGACCAGGTGTTCCCGGGCGACCTGCCCCATGACGGGATCGGGGCGGTCCTCAGCACCTCGGGATCGACGGGGACTCCCAAGCAGACCATGCTCGGCGTCGACGCGCTCGCGGCCTCGGCCATGGGCACCGCGTTCGCCCTCAAGGCGGAGGGCCAGTGGCTCCTCACGCTGCCGGTGCACCACGTCGCGGGCTTCCAGGTCCTCGTGCGCTCCCTGTATGCCGGGACGCAGCCCTGGGTCATGGACACCTCCGCCGGGTTCACGCCGCAGGCCTTCACCGACGCCGCCGCCGAACTGACCGACCGCGTCCGGTTCACCTCCCTGGTGCCCACGCAGCTCCACAGGCTGCTCACGGACCCGTCGTCCGAGACGCTCCGGCTGCTGCGCCGCTTCGACGCCATCCTGCTCGGGGGAGCACCGGTCGGGGCGTCCCTGCGGTCCCTCGCCCGGAGCCAGGACCTGAGGATCGTCGAGACCTACGGAATGAGCGAGACCTGCGGCGGGTGCGTCTACGACGGGACACCGCTCGACGGCGTCGAACTCCGCTCGGTGGACGGCCGCCTGCGCATCGGCGGCCCCGTCCTCGCCGACGGATACCTCGATGCCCCGCGACTCACCGAGGAGAAGTTCGTCTCCGTCTCCGGTCAGCGCTGGTTCGTGACCGACGACGCCGGGGACGTGGCGACGGACGGATCCGTGACCGTGCACGGCCGGCTCGACGACGTCATCATCACCGGTGCGCTGAAAGTCTCGGCGACAAGGGTCTCCGACGTCATCCAGGCGCTGCCCGGCGTCGAACAGGCCATGGTGCTCGGGATCCGCAGTGAGGAGTGGGGCGCCGCCGTCGCCGCGGCGATCGTCGGCGAGATCGACGCCGAGATCATCCGGCAGGCGGTGCACGTCGAACTGGGACCGCAGGCCGTGCCCAAGGTCATCCTGACCCTGGACGCCCTTCCCCTGCTGCCGGGCGGCAAGCCCGACCGTCGGGCCATCCACGCGCTCCTCGAACGCGCCTAGGCGTTCGACGCCATTCCGTAGCACGCATCCGATCCGAAGGACTGACCCGTGGCGACTGCCGCTCAGTGGCTCGAAGGAGCCCGCCCCCGCACGCTGCCGATGGCGTTCGCCCCCGTGATCGTCGGAAGCGCGGCCGCCTTCGGGCTCGGATCCTTCAAGCCCGTCAATGCCGCGCTCGCGCTCATCGTCTCGGTGCTGCTGCAGGTCGGCGTGAACTATGCGAACGACTACTCGGACGGCGTCCGCGGGACGGACGACGTCCGCGTGGGCCCACTGCGCCTCACCGGCTCGGGCGCGGCGCAGCCCCGGCACGTCAAGCTCGCTGCGTTCGCCTGCTTCGGCCTCGCCATGCTCACCGGGCTGGGCCTGATCCTGCTGTCGCAGGCGTCATGGATCCTGCTGCTCGTCGGCGTGGGCTGCATCGCGGCCGCGTGGGGCTACACGGGTGGCAAGAACCCGTACGGATACCTCGGGTTGGGCGACGTGTTCGTCTTCGTGTTCTTCGGGCTGGTCGCGACCCTCGGCACCACGTTCACGCAGGCGGGCCAGCTCAGCGCGGCCGCGTGGACCGGCGCTGTCAGCACGGGGCTGATCGCCATGGCCCTGCTGATGGCCAACAACGTCCGGGACATCCCCACCGACACCGTCGTGGGGAAGAGGACCCTGGCCGTGAGGCTCGGCGACACGGCCGCGCGGATCAGCTACGTGATCATGCTCGCCGCCGCCGTCCTGCTGCCGTCGCTCCTGAGCGGCGAGTATCCGTGGATGCTGCTCGTCCTGCTGCTCGTCCCGGCGTGCCTCAGGCCGAGCCGGCTGATGCTCACGGGCAGCCAGCGCATGAGCCTGATCCCGGTCCTCAAGCAGACGGGGCTGATCAGCCTGGCGTTCAGCATTCTGTTCACGGCGGGGATCGTGGTCACGCGGACCCTCGCCTGACGTGGCGCTCGCCCGCCCGACGACGCCGCGGTGGGAGTCAGGCGGCGTCGCGGCGGGGCTTGCGGTCGGCGTTGACGGGGGTGTTGGGGTCCAGCGCGTCCTCGGCGGCGGCGTCGTCGAGCTCGACGGCCGTCCGGACCGGCGGGGCGCCGGGCGTCATGCGGCGCTGCAGGGAGGCCGCGGCGGCATCCCGGAGATCCCGCGCGAACAGGTACGTCACGCACCACGCGAGGATGGCGGCCACGACCGCCGAGAGGAACAGTCCGAGCCCCAGCAGCACGCTCGCCACGTAGAAGACGACGATGAGGAGCAGTCGGAGAGCAGTGAATTTGAGGAAGGGCACTCTCCAAGTTTACTCGCCTACAATTGGCGCATGCCCCGCCTCCTGCTGTTCGCCGCGATCCTCGGAGTCGCCGTCATCATCTATGCATTGATCGACTGCGTCATGAGCCGAAAACACGAAGTGCGGAGCATCTCGAAGACCGCGTGGTTCATCACCATCCTTCTCCTTCCGCTCATCGGAGCGGGTATGTGGTTCCTGCTGGGCCGTCCGCGCACGGAGCGGCCCCCCGGTCCCCGCCGCCCGGCACCCCGCCATCCGACGGCCCCCGACGACGATCCCGCCTTCCTGCAGAACCTCGAGGCCCAGCGCTGGCAGCAGGCCCGCGAGCAGGAGAGGCGCCGCCGCGAGCAGGAGCAGAAGGAGCGCGAGGCGAAGGCCCGCGAGGCCGGGGAGAACAAGCCCGCGGAGGACGGCAAGCACGACGGCGGAGACGACAACGACGACGCCGGGCCGGGCCCCACAGGCGCGCGCCAGCCCTGACGGGCGCTCCTCACAAGCGATTGCTCGACGGGCATGCCCACCGACCGAGGAGGTCGGTGGGCATGTCGGTTCATGCCCACCGGAGTCCGCCGGTCGGTGGGCATATTCCGCGCCAGGAGAGCCCCTCGCACAGTCCGCGAGAGCCTCTCGCACAATCCGCGCCGGGAAAGAGCCCCTCGCACAATCCGCACTGGTCGCAGGACCCTCGACGACGGACACCCCCACCGACCGACGAGGTCGGTGGGCATGTCGGTTCATCCCCACCGAAGTCCGTCGGTCGGTGGGCATATTCTGCGCCAGGAGAGCCCCTCGCACGATCCGCGTCGGGAGAGAGCCCCTCGCACAATCCGCACTGGTCGGGTGAGACCCTCCACGACAGACACCCCCACCGACCGAATGAGGTCAGTGGGCATGTCGGTTTATCCCCACCCAAGTCCCTCGGTCGGTGGGCATATCGCGCCGAAGACCCGGACACCCTGGCACCCTGGCACCCTGGCACCCTGGACACGGAACCCGGACACAGGAGATCCCCGCAGCTGCTGCTGCGGGGCTCTCCTGTGTCCGGGCTGGAGAACCGTGGTGGCTCCCCGTCGCTCGTCTATACCCCCGAGTAGCTGTGGAGGCCCGAGAAGTAGATGTTGACGATCGTGAAGTTGAAGACGATGCAGAGGTAGCCGACGATCGACAGCCAGGCGGCACGCGTCCCCGTCCACCCTCGTGTTGCGCGGGCGTGGAGGTAGCCGGCGTACACGGTCCAGATCACGAAGGTCCAGACCTCCTTGGTGTCCCAGCCCCAGTACCGGCCCCAGGCCTGCTCGGCCCAGATGGCGCCGGCCATGAGGGTGAAGGTCCAGCCCACGAACGCGATGGCGTTGAGGCGGTAGGCGAGGTTCTCGAGGCTCAGCGCGGACGGCACCAGCCGCAGGAACCGGGCCGAATCCGCCTTGCCCGCGAGGAGCTTCGCCTCACGCGAGGACTGGAGCAGCTGCAGCACCGACATGGCGAAGGTGATGGTGAACAGCGCGGAGGCGGCGACCGCGATGGAGACGTGCACGATCAGCCAGTAGCTCTGGAGCGCCGGGATCAGCCGCGCGACAGGGGTGGGGAACCCGACGGTGGCCGCGCACAGCATGACGACGACGAGGCCGATCACGAAGGACCCGACGAAGCGGAGATCCTTGCGGGTCAGCGTGACGAGGAAGATCACGGCGACGAGGAATGCACCGGTGGTGCAGAACTCGTACATGTTGCCCCACGGCACACGGTTCGCTGCGACGCCTCGGGTGACGACGGCAGCTCCATGGATGACGGCGGCCAGCACGGTCAGGGCGACCGCGATGCGGGCGGCACCGCGCCGTGGCCCCGAGCCGTAGTCCATCGAGTCGTCGGCCGTCGCGGGACCGGTCGACGCGTCGGTCGACGACGCGCCCCGCCGCGCACCGACGCCGGCGAGGGCCGGTGCGGCCAGTTCCGCGGCGAGCCGGGCCTCGAGTGAGCCGATGGTCTTGCTCGACCGCACGAGATCGAGCACGAAGAAGATCAGGGCCACCACATAGGCGATGGAGGCCAGCAGCATGAGGAGCTCACTGACCTGCCCGAGCTCTGCGTTGACTGGTTGTGGCATCAGTTGTCCTTTGCGTTGTGGTGCGACTGCCCCGTGCCTGCCGACGACGCGGCCTCCGGCACCTTATATTCTCCCGTGCCGCCGTCGGGCACCAACCAGCGGTCCCTGAGCAGCTTCTCGACGGCCTCCCCCTCCGCGGGCAGTCTGTGGTCCTCGCCGCGCGCGAGCAGCCCGTACTCGACCATGAGACGGCCGTCCGGGTGCTCCCCGGTGCGGACCCAGAGCCTCCGGCGTCCGATGAACAGCGACGCAGTCAGCCCGAGCAGTGCGAGGGTGGAGAAGACGAGCGCGCCGACCTCCCCCGGATCGTGGTGGATGTCGAGGGCGACGTAGCGCTTCAGCCCGTCGAACGTGACCGATCCCTTGCCCTCGGGCAGGTCGTAGGTCTGGCCCACGCCGAGCACGATCCCGCCGTCGTCGCTGGTACGGCTGTTCAGTTCCGTGAGGTCCTCGGTGTCCAGCACGTACACGTTCTCCGGAGTGCCGTCGTCGAGCCCCAGGTCCCCGTAGTAGGAGTTCAGGTTGAGCTGCGGGTTGAAGGGGTCCGGGTCGCGGGAGAAGGACACGCCCTCCTCGTCCACGAACGCGGTGGGGAGGAAGAACCCCACGAACCCGAGCTGGTCCGGCTTCGCGTCCGGAGCCTTGATGACGATGAGCGACGTGTAGAGGCCGTCCGACGGGACCGAGACGACCGGGCCCTGGGAAGCGATGTTGCCCTCGCCGTCGCGCACCGTGACCACCGGCGCGTAGCCGTTGCCGACGAGGTACACGTTCGTCCCGCCGATCGTGAGCGGCGCGTTGACCTTGAGGACCCGGGACTCCTCTGCGGCGCCGGGACCGTCCTGGGTGGTCACGTTCGCGGTGAAGTCCAGGGGCTGGCCGTAATGGCTCTCCTGGTCACGGTCGAAGCGGACGTCGAAGGAGTCCAGCCGGAGGGAGTACGGCTCGAGCCGCTCGTCGGAGAAGTTGGAGCCCGGGCTGAAGGAGTCGTAGCCGATCAGGGTGTTGACGAAGCTGTCACCCTCCACGACGATCTTCTGCCCGTTGTACCCGAACAGCCCTCCGACGGCCACCGAGACCAGGACCCCGATCAGGGAGGTGTGGAACACGAGGTTCCCGAGCTCCTTGGCGAGTCCGCGCTCGGCGCCAACCGAAGGGCGGTCCGTCCCGGCGTCCCGCACATCCACGCGGTAGCCGCGCTTCCGGAGGATGGCGGCGGCCTGCTCGGCGGCGGTCGCGGGGGTGAGCCCCGCAGCACGCGCCTGGTCCGACGGCACCTCGAGCGTGCCGTGGACGGGCAGGCGTGAGAGCCGCTTCGGCGTGCGGGGCGGCTTCGAGCGCACGGCGCGGAAGTGCGCGATCGCCCGGGGAATCACGCACCCGATGAGCGAGACGAAGAGCAGGAGGTAGATGGCCGAGAACCAGACCGACGAGTAGACGTCGAACAGCTGGAACCAGTCGAGGATGGGCCCCGTGTCCGGGTTGTCCTGGATGTACTGCGTGACGACGGCCGGATTGGCGGGGCGCTGCGGGAACAGTGAGCCGGGAACCGCGGCGACGGCGAGCAGCAGGAGCAGGAAGAGCGCAGTGCGCATGCTCGTGAGCTGCGTCCAGGCCCAGCGGAGGGTCCCGAGGAACCCGAGGGAGGGCAGGACGACGTCGGACCGGGACGGCGCGGCGCCCGGCCTGTCCCTCGTGTCCTGCGTGACGTCCTGCTTCACTGTGGGCCTTCCATCAAGTCGTTTCGATTCCGTGCCGTGCGCCCCCGCCGATCAGATCGGGAGGACGACGTTGCCGATCAGCAGATCCTGCAACTGGGTGATCCAGAGGTTCCAGACGCCCGTGACCATGAGGACGCCCACGAGCACGAGAAGTCCGCCTCCGGAACGCTGGAGGAGGAGCCGGTGCCTCCGGAAGAACGCGAGTGCACCCATGCCCCGCCGCACGCCGAGGGCGATCAGCAGGAACGGCAGTCCGAGCCCGAGGCAGTACACGAAGGTGAGGACAGCACCCTTCAGGGCCGTGGCGTCGTTGCCGGAGATGGCGAGCAGCTGCACCGCACCCAGGGTGGGACCGATGCACGGCGCCCAGCCGAGCCCGAAGGTCACCCCGAGGAGCGGAGCGCCCAGGAGTCCCGCCGGCACCCTGGCGTGGAGGCGGCTCTCCCGCTGGAACCAGGAGAACCCGCCCATGAAGATGATGCCCAGGAGGATCACGATCACGCCGAGCACCTGGAGGAGCCACCCCTGGGAGACCCGAAGGAAGGCCCCGAGCTGGCCGAAGAGCGTGCCGTAGGCCATGAAGACCACCGAGAAGCCGAGGACGAACAGGCCGATCCCCGCGAGCATGCGGCCCTTCTTCTGTTTCTCGAGATCGACGCCGGTCAGCCCCGTCACGTATCCGAGGTAGCCGGGGACCAGGGGAAGGACGCAGGGCGAGGCGAAGGAGACGAGTCCCGCCAGGAGTGCGACGGGCAGTGCCAGCAGCATGGAGCCGTTCAGGACGGCGTCGGCGAAGGCGTTGCCCACGGCGAAGGGCGTCGACGCGGCCAGGGGCCCCGTCATCGGCGTTCCTGGCCCCGCGCGCTATTCGGCGAGGGCATCGGAGATCAGGGCCTTGAGCGTGCTGCGGTCGGCGAGTCCGAGGATCCGGGCCGAGACGCGCCCCTCGCGGTCCAGCACGATCGTGGTGGGGACAGCCTGCGGCGGGACGTACTGCGTCATGTCCAGCAGCACGCCGCCGTCCTTGTCGTCGAAGCTCTGGTACGGGATGTCGAAACTCCGCTCGAAGGCTTCCGCCGTGGCCTTCTCGTCGCGGATGTTCACGCCGTAGAAGGCCGCGCCCTGCGGGGCGTAGTCCTCGTGCAGGGAGACGAGGTCGGGGGCCTCCTCACGGCAGGGGGCACACGCGGCGTACCAGAAGTTGAGCACGGTGACCTGGCCGTCCCAGTCGGCACTCGACACCGCGGTGCCGTCGAACAGGGTGCCGGAGACCTCGACGGGCTCTCCCCTGTCGCTCACCGCGTACTCGGTGACCGAGCCGTCGCCCGCGATGTAGTTCTTGCCGTCTCCCGCGGCGGCCTGCTGGGCCAGGGGATCCTCCGCTGCGCAGGACGTCACCCCGAGCGAGAGCGGCAGGGCGAAGGCCAGCGCCATCCGCAGCCTGAGCAGGCGGCGGCGCGGTGCGGGACGGAGGGGTGGAGTCACGGCTTCTTCCGTTGATTTCTACGACGTGTAGTAATTCTATTACGCGCCGGGGACATTCGCCGCCTCGGGCAGCAGGTCAGCGCACGGCTCGGCGTAGCGCACCCGTCGGATGGCCCCGCCATCGAAGTCGAGGGACGTGATGGACGTGAGCGTGCACTCGCGCTGACGAGGGTCGTGCCAGAGCCGGCGGTGCTCGGCAGCCAACCGCGTGACCCAGATCGGGAGCTGGTGACTGATCAGAACGGCCTCGGCGGGCCGGTCCGAGCCCTTGTCGGCGCTGAGCTCGAGGGCCAGGCGCCGTGCGTCGTGGATCCCGGCCATCATGCGTTCGACCTGCGCCCGGTAGGGCTCGCCCCATGACGGGCGGAGGGGGTTGACGAGCAACGGCCAGTGGCGAGGGTGCCGGATCCTGCTCTTGATCCCCGACATCCCCTCGAAGCGGTTCTCCGCCTCGATGATGCGTTCATCGGTGGAGATGGCGAGCCCGAGGGTGTCCGCGAGCGGCCGTGCGGTCTCCTGCGCGCGGTCCAGCGGCGAGGCCACCAGATGCACGATGTCGGCGCCGTCGTCGCGCTGTTCCTGGAAGTGTCGGGCCATCTGGGCGGCCATCCGACGGCCGAGGTCGGAGAGATGGAACTCGGGGAGCCTCCCGTAGAGGACCCCCTCGGGGTTGTGGACCTCACCGTGGCGCACCAGGTGGACGGTTGATCGCTGCATCCTTCCAGTTTCGCGCATGCCGTGCGCGACAGCCAATCGACCCCTGCACCGGCTTTTGTTGAACCTTTGACGGATTCGCGGAATAAAACATGCATATGCATGCTTCTGGTATCTGTAAGCACCCGTACGCCCCCCATCCTCAGGAGTTCTCCATGACTGTTCCCTCAGGCCTCACCTCCGGCACCTGGTCCTTCGACCCCTCCCACAGCGAGGTGGGCTTCAGCGTCCGCCACGCGGGCATCAGCAAGGTCCGCGGCTCGTTCCAGGACGTCGACGCCGCGCTCACCGTGGGCTCGTCCCTCGAGGACTCGAGCATCTCCGCGACCATCAGGACCGCCTCCTTCACCTCCGGCGACGAGAACCGCGACGGCCACGTCAAGGGCGCCGACTTCTTCGACGTCGAGCAGTTCCCCGAGATGACCTTCGTCTCCACCTCCCACGAGGGCTCCGGCGAGACCTACAAGATCAACGGTGACCTCACCATCCGCGGCATCACCAAGCCCGTGGTCCTCGACGCCGAGTTCAACGGCGTGGCCGTGGATCCCTTCGGTGCCACCCGCGCGGGGGTCTCCGCCTCCACGAGCATCTCCCGCAAGGACTTCGGCCTCACCTGGAACGCGGCCCTCGAAGCCGGCGGCGTCCTCGTGGGCGACAAGGTGACCATCACGATCGAGGCCGCCTTCGTGGCGCCCGCGGTCGCCACGGTCTGATCCGTCGCCTCCGGGCCCGGCGCCCGGCTGCAGGCCCGACGGCCGGCATCGCCATCACGGCGACGCCGGCCGTCGGCGTTTCGACACGCCGTCACCAGGAGCCTGCGGACTAGGCTGACGGTGACCACATCCACGATCGGCGCGTCCATGGGGGGCACCATCGGCCGGATGACCACCACCTGATCAGCGAAGGACGCGACGATGAGCACACCACAGGACAACCCGAACGGGCCGAACGGCGGGGCCGGCTGGAACCCTCCGGCATCGGGCGGTAACCAGAATCCCTCGTCCCCGCAGGCCCGGTCGCCGTACGGGCGGCAGGACGACGGCCTCCAGTCCCCGAACTACGCCTACCCGACGTCGGGTGCTCCCGGCGTCGCCGAGAAGGGACCGGCACCCAAGGAGGTCCAGCGGGCCTATTACCTCATCCTCGCCGCGGGTGTCGTGTACCTGGTGTCGTCCATCATCTCGGCCCTGACGACGGAGGTGCCCGATATGGCGGGAGCAGCGGTCGGGGTCGGGATCGGCGTGCTCATCTCGGTGATCATCGCAGCCCTGTACGTCCTCCTGGCCGTCTTCATCCGTCGGGGCCGGAACTGGGCACGAATCACCGCGACCGTCCTCGCCGCGCTCAGCGTGCTCGGCACGCTTGCCACCGTCCTGCTGATGCCCATGCTCGCCGCCGCCGCGGAGTCGGCCGGACAGCCGGTGGCCGATACACCCGTGCTGTCCGTGGTGTCCAGCGTGCTGGTCACGCTCCTCCTCGTCGCCGGCGTCGTCCTGACCTACCTGAAGCCGTCGCGGCCGTACTTCGCGCCGCAGAAGTTCGGGTACTGAGAACGGGGCTTACGCAGAACCCTGCCTACTGGGCGCGGGAGATCGGACCGAGGTCCGGCTCCTGCGCCCTTTGCGCGTGATAGGCCAGGATCTGCAGCTCGGTGGACATGTCCACCTTGCGCAGCTGGACGTGCGGCGGCACCTGCAGCACTACGGGCGCGAAGCTGAGGATGCTGCAGATCCCCGCCGTGACGAGCCGGTCGCACAGCTCCTGGGCTACCGGCGCCGGGACTGCGAGCACCGCCATGTTGGTCCGGGTCCGCTCCAGCACGGTCTCGAGGTCGTCCACGGCGCTGACCCGGAGGTAGCCCACCTCGGAGCCGATGACGAGTTGGTCGGCGTCGAAGAGCGCCACGATCTCGAAGCCGCGCGAACCGAACCCCGAGTACCCGGCGAGGGCCCGTCCCAGGTTGCCCGCGCCCAGGATCGCGACACGCCAGTCGAGCGTCAGTCCCAGGGCGACCGAGATCTGCCGGTTGAGGTACTGGACGTCATAGCCGACGCCCCGGGTGCCGTAGGACCCGAGGTAGGACAGGTCCTTGCGGAGCTTGGGCGAGTTCACTCCGGCGGCGTCCGCGAGCTCCTCGGAGGAGACCCGCTCGATGCCCTCGGCGAGCAGGGAATTCAGGGCCCGCAGGTAGATGGTGAGGCGGGCGAGAGACGCGGGAGGGATGTGGCGCGCCGCCTCGTCCACGCGGTGAAGGCCTGGCATGTCCGGCGTTGTCACTGTCATCGGCTCCGTTGCTAGCACCGCCGATCCCCGGTGCGGGAGCCGCGGTTCCGTGAACCCTCGGCGTCGGGGGCGGAAGTACCACCACTGTATGCCGCCGAGGCGGGGCCTCCAAGCCGGACGACGGGCGGCCGCGAGCTAGCGCCGACCAGGTTCGGCGAGGGTCGGCCGGAGTCCGTCAGGGGGCGGCCAGCAGCCGTCTCAGCCTCGCCTCGTCGATCGACCAGAAGTCGCGCTGGACGCCGTCGATGAACAGGACGGGCAGTTCCTCCGCGAAGCGTGCACCGAGCACGGGGGCCTCGGTTGCGCTCACCTCACGCCAGCCCAGTCCGAGGTCGGCGGTCACCCGCCGCACGACGGCGCGGGCGTCCTCGCAGAGATGGCACCCGTGGCGGGTGAGGAGCACGACGCCGACACCGGGCAGCTCCGCAGGAGATTCCATCCCCCCACGGTACTGCGATCGTGCGGCGTCGGCCGAAGAATTAGACTCGGGGCATGCCGGACGCCGCCCGGGTCACGCACCCGATCCTCCAGCCTTCGGCGACAGTCGCGGGAGAAGCAGCTTTCTTCGACGTGGACAACACGCTGATGCGCGGCGCGAGCCTCTTCCATGTGGGCCGCAAGATGTACCAGCGCAAGGCGTTCACGCTGCGCTTCGCCGCGGGCCTGGCGTGGAAGCAACTCCGCTTCATCATGCGCGGCGAGACGATGACCGATGTGAATTCCGTGCGCGACGCCGCCCTCGCCTTCGCGATCGGGATCGCCCACGAGGACGTCCTGGCCCTGGGCGAGGAGGTCTACGACGAGATGATCGCCTCGAAGATCTGGCCCGGCGCGCGAGCCCTCGCCGAACAGCACCTGAGCTCGCACCGGCAGGTCTGGCTGGTGACCGGCACCCCCGTGGAGGTGGCGGGCGTGATCGCGAGCCGCCTCGGACTCACCGGGGCCCTCGGCACCGTGGGGGAAGTCGCGGACGGCCTGTACACCGGCAGACTGGTCGGCGAGTTCCTGCACGGGCCGGCCAAGGCCGTAGCCGTGCTCGAGTTGGCGCAGCGGGAGAACCTGGACCTCACGCGCTGCTGGGGCTACAGCGACTCCTACAACGACATCCCGCTGCTGAGCGCCGTCGGGCACCCGGTGGCGATCAACCCGGACAGCCGGCTCCGCCGCCATGCCCGCACGAACAACTGGCCCGTCTACGACTTCCGCAGCGGACGGCGGGCCGCGACCCTCGGCCTGCGCGCCGCCACCGTCGTCGGGTCCGCCTACGGGCTGTGGCGCGGGTACTCCCGGTTCAGGCCCCCCTGACCTCCGGAACGTCGGTCGAAAGACCCCGCGAACGACGACGGCCCGGGTTCCACGCGGAGAAGCGGGAATCCGGGCCGGTCGGCATATTCCGGCGCTGGGCCGGACTACTGCCTACTTCTTGTTGCGACGCTGGTGACGGGTCTTGCGAAGCAGCTTGCGGTGCTTCTTCTTTGCCATACGCTTGCGGCGCTTCTTGATTACTGAACCCATAGAGTCCTCACAAACTGTTGTGTTGCCAGGGCGGACTGCGGCGAGATGCCTCGAGACACGCCCCGGTGATGACGAAAGACGCGTGCCTGCTGGCAGTTGCCCGTGTGATGCACTAAGTCGGGCGGGCTCGAGACCCGCCCAAAACGCTCCTTAACAGGGTACATCCGTTTGGAGAACCCGCGGACGACCGGCGATCAGGCGCTCGCGGACTGCCCGTCGACCTGCGCCCGGTGGAGGAACCCCTCGACCGCGGATTCGGGGACACGGTAGGAGCGGCCGAACTGGACGGCGGGCAGGTCTCCCGCGTGGACGAGCCGGTACACGGTCATCTTCGAGACACGCATGAGGTCGGCCACTTCCGCGACCGTCAGGAACTGCACATCCGAGAAGTTGTTCCCGTCTGCCATCTCACCACTTTTCCTTTGCATGGAGGCTTGCACTTCACCCTCGGGCGGCATCGAGGCCGCTGCCCGGGTGATCGTTCGGCGTGTCGCCTTGTAGCAAGAGGATAATCCGCCTGAAGGATCACTCTAGTGGCTGAAGTGACTGGAGTGAAAGACGGCCGATCGGCCTACGACGACGGATCGCGCCGCCGGCGCAGCTGGGCCAGCAGGTCCGCCGCGCGTTCCGCCGCGCGGCCCATGGTCCGGCCCATCGGGGGACGCGGTGCGTCGCTTCCGCCAGGGGTCGACGGCGTCGCGAGGACCGCGGCGGCCAGCACCGTCGTGTCCGCCGTGCCCGGCGCGTCGATCGTCTCCGGTTCGAGCGCGGCGACGACCTCGGCGACCGTTGCGACGTCCGGGGACGGCCGATCCTTGCGGGCGTCCCCGGCGACCGCGGGAGTCGCCGGGCCCGCTGCCGCCTCGAATCCGCCGAGCCAGTCGCGCACCACGCCGAGCGGCGCGGTGTCGAGCGAGTAGTAGCGCTTCTGCCCCTGCGCACGCATGCTCACCAGACCCGCCTCACGCAGGACCTTCAGGTGCTTCGACACTGTCGGCTGACTGACCTGCAGCTCGATCACGAGCTCCCCCACCGCCCTGTCGCCGCCGCGCAGGTTCTCGAGGATCTGCCTGCGTGTGCCTTCGGCGATGACGGCGAATACATCATCGATTCCCATTCGCCTACCCTAACGATATATACGCCGCAGGGCATCCGGACGCGACCGGCGGGTCCCGGTCAGTCGAACCAGGGGTCCAGTCCGTGGAGCGGGAAGAGGGCCTTCCGGGTCGCCATGACCGTCCGGTCGAGATCGTCATTGGGGTCGTAGCCGACTTCCCACGAGCGCCACCAGATGTCCGCGCCGTCACCCATCAGGCGGGGCGCTTCCACACCGTGCCGCTCGAGCACGTACTCCCGCCACGCGGCCGGGACTGGGGTCGTGGGGCCCGTCGGTGCACCGGCGGCCACCGCGACGAGCAACGACCAGGACCGCGGCACCACGCTCGCCAGGGCGTACCCTCCTCCCCCGGTCGAGATCCACCGTCCGCCGCACAGGCGGTCCGCCAGGTCCCGTACGCCCACCATCAGCGCGTGCTGGGCATCGACGCTGACCCGCAGGTTCGTCAGGGGGTCCTCGCGGTGCGAGTCGCAGCCGTGCTGGCTCACGATGACCTCGGGTGCGAAGGCCCCGGCGAGTTGCGGCACGACGGCGTGGAAGGCCCGCAGCATCGCCGCGTCCCCGGCGACGGTGGGCAACGCGACGTTCACCGCGTACCCCTCCGCTCCGGGACCCCCGATCTCACTGGCGAAGCCGGTGCCCGGGAAGAGACTCATGCCCGTCTCGTGCAGGGAGATCGTCATGACCCGGGGGTCGTCCCAGAAGATGCTCTGCGTCCCGTCGCCATGGTGCGCATCGACGTCGATGTACAGGACGCGCTGGACGCCGCGGTCGAGCAGTCGCTGGATGGAGGCCGCGGCGTCGTTGTAGATGCAGAAACCGCTGGCGCGGGACCGCGCCGCGTGATGCATCCCGCCGCCGAAGTTCACCGCCCTGACGGCGGAGCCCCGGAGGATCGCCTCGGCCGCGTCGAGCGACCCGCCGGCGAGCCGGGCGCTGGCCTCGTGCATCCCGGCGAAGGCGGGGGTGTCCTCCGTGCCCAGGCCCCTCGCGGCGTCCGAGGCACCCGGGTCGCTGCTGACCCGCCGGACGGCCCTGATGTAGTCGGCGCTGTGCACCGCCGACAGCTCGTCGTCCGAGGCCACGGGCGGAGCGGCGACCGTCACGCCGTCGAGGTCCAACAGCCCGCAGTCGCGCGCGAGGCGGGCGGTCAGGTGCAGCCGCTCCGGGTTCATGGGATGCTGCCCGCCGAAGTCGTAGGCCAGCATCGACTCGTCCCAGGCGACCTGGAGGGGCACCGCCGACCGTGAGTGCGTAGACATTCCTGAAAGGCTACGCGATGCGGGATATCTCCACGACGCGCAGCGGTGAGATGCTTTACTACTGCAAGGGACAATCAGGCATGGTTTCGCGCCGGTACGGCGGAAGGACCAGCGGACAGGGCAGAGCAGACGTCAATGTTAGGTCAACAGCCACGGTGGCTGACCGACGATCGCCGCGGGTACATCAGGCTGCTGGCCTCGATCCGCGACTTCGTCGACTCCTTTGCGAACAGCTCGCCCGCGCGCCTGGCCCTGTTCATCTTCAGCGCCGTGATCCTGGTGTTCACCGCGCTGCTGAGCCTGCCGATGGCCACCAGCGGCGGGACGGCGGCGCCCCTGCACGATGCTTTCTTCACGGCGGTGTCCGCTGTCTGCGTCACAGGCCTCACGGTGGTGTCGACCGCCACCTACTGGTCCTTCTTCGGCCAGTTGGTGATCCTGCTGGGCATCTTCATCGGAGGGCTCGGCACCCTCACCCTGGCCTCGCTGCTCGCGCTGATCGTGAGCAAGCGGCTCGGGGTGCGCGGGAAGCTGCTGGCCCAGTCGGCGCTCAACAATGCGAGCCGGCTCGGCGAGATCGGCACGCTCCTGCGGATCGTCATCACGACGTCGGTTCTGATCGAGATCGTCCTCGCCATCGTCCTCATCCCGCGCTTCATGATCCTGGGGGAGCCCTGGTGGCAGGCGCTCTGGCACGGCATCTTCTACGCCATCTCCGCCTTCAACAACGCCGGATTCACCCCGCACAGCGACGGGCTGGTCCCGTACGAGACGGACCTCTGGATCCTCACCCCGCTGATGGTCGGGGTGTTCCTCGGCAGCCTCGGCTTCCCGGTGGTCATGGTTCTCGTGCAGGTGCGCCACCGCCTCAGCAAGTGGACGCTCCACGCGAAGCTCACGGTGTCCGTGTCGCTGATCCTGCTCGTGGCAGGAACGTTCGCGTGGGGCTTCCTGGAATGGGAGAACGACGGCACGATCGGCACGCTCAGCGTCACGGACCGGGTGATCCATGCCATCTTCGCCTCGATCATGACCCGCTCCGGCGGGTTCAACCTCGTGGACCAGAACGACATGACAACCACGACGATGCTCCTGACGGACGCCCTGATGTTCGCCGGCGGGGGTTCCGCATCCACGGCCGGCGGTATCAAGGTGACCACCATCGCCGTCATGTTCCTCGCCATCGTTGCCGAGGCCCGCGGTGACTCGGACGTCCGGGCCTGGGGCCGGACGATCCCCTCCGGCGTGATGCGGGTGGCCATCTCCGTGATCTTCATGGGCGCCACCCTCGTCCTGATCGGCAGCGGCCTGCTCCTCAGCATGACGGACGAGCCGCTCGACAAGGTGGTCTTCGAGGTGATCTCGGCGTTCGCGACCTGCGGCCTGAGTACCAACCTGAGCGCCGAGCTGCCGCCCGAAGGAAAATATGTCCTGTCCGCCCTGATGTTCGCCGGGCGCATGGGCACCATCACCCTCGCCTCGGCCCTCGCGCTGAGGCAACGCAGCACGCTGTACCGCTACCCCGACGAGAGGCCGATCATTGGCTGAAAGACCCGCCCACAACGCACCCGTCCTCGTGATCGGCCTCGGCCGGTTCGGCGCGGCGACCGCGGAACAGCTCGTCCGCCAGGGACGGGAGGTGCTCGCGATCGAACGGGATCCGCAGCTCGTGCAGAAGTTCTCCGGCATCCTCACGCACGTCGTCGAAGCCGATGCGACGAACCTCGACGCCCTCCGCCAGCTCGGCGCCCAGGAGTTCTCGGCGGCCGTGGTGGGGGTCGGCACCTCGATCGAATCGAGCGTACTGATCACCGCGAACCTCGTGGACCTCGGCATCGACCACCTGTGGGTCAAGGCCATCACGCCCTCGCACGGCAAGATCCTCAAGCGCATCGGTGCCAATCACGTGATCTACCCGGAGGCGGATGCCGGCCAACGCGCCGCGCACCTCGTCGGCGGCCGCATGCTGGACTTCATCGAGTTCGACGACGGCTTCGCGATCGTGAAGATGTACCCGCCGAAGGAGACCCAGGGCTTCACCCTCGCGGAGTCCTCGGTGCGCTCGAAGTACGGCGTCACCGTCGTCGGCGTCAAGTCCCCCGGCGAGGACTTCACCTACGCCCGCCCCGATACCAAGGTCTCCAGCCGCGACATGCTGATCGTATCCGGGCACGTGGACCTGCTGGAGCGCTTTGCCGGCCGACCCTAGCCGCACGGACACCTCCGGGCCGTCGTCGCGACGGGAGCGCAGCTCCGGAGTGTCGGGCCGCCGGACACCCGCCGCAGCTGCGCGGTCGGCGGCCGGCCGGTGGGCTGCCGCGGCGGGCGGCGCCCTCGTGCTCGCCGCCGTCGTGCTCGCCGCACAGATCCACGGGCTCGATCTCTCGGTGTACCGCGAGGGCGCCCTCGCGCTGCTCGGCCGCGCGGGTGAGAAGGACCTGTACGACGACGCCCTGATCCAGACCGACACGCGGGGCCTGCCCTTCACCTACCCGCCGTTCGCCGCCCTGCTCTTCGTGCCCCTCGCACTCGTTCCGGAGGCCCTCGCCCTCGGGATCGTAACCGCCCTGACGTGTGTATGTCTCGTAGGCGTGTCCGTCGTCGTCGTGCGCTACCTGCGCGCGTCGGGGGTGCTGCCGGGAGCGCCGCGGGCCGGCTGGCGGGGTCCCGTCGCCGTCCTTGTCGCCATGCTGCTCATCGGTGTGGGCGGGCCCTGGCGCGAGGGCCTCGGGTTCGGACAGGTCAACGCCCTCCTCATGGTGCTGATCCTCGCCGACCTGCTGCGCTCCACCCGGCTGCCCTCGGGCGTACTCATCGGGATCGCCGCCGGGATCAAGCTGACACCGCTCGCCTTCGGCCTGGTGTTCCTCGCGCGCCGCGACTGGCGGTCCCTGGCCTGGCTGGCCACGTCCTTCGCCGCGACGGTGGCCGTGGGGTGGTTCCTGGCACCCCGCGAGTCCGCGATCTTCTGGTTGGGCGCGCTCTTCGACGCCTCGCGCGTGGGGGCGACGGCCGATCTCTACAATGTGTCCCTGAACTCGGTGGTGGCCCAGTCGGGCCTGGTGGAGGGCCTGCAGCGGCCCGTGTGGCTCCTGGCGTCCCTGGCCGTCATCGCGGTCGGCTACGTCGCGATCCTGCGGGCGGACGACGACGGCGACCCCGTGCGGGCGATCGCCGCCAACGCCGTGGTCATGCTCGCGATCTCGCCCATCTCGTGGTTCCACCACTGGGTGTGGATCGCCCTGGTGCTCCCGGCCGGCTGGGTCCTCGCCCGCCGGCAGGCGAGGGCCCCACGCGCAGTGGGACGGACGCTGCTGGCGCTCCTGGTGCCCGTGATGATGTTCTCCTCGATCACCGTCACCCTCACCCTCACCGGCGCGGTCTCCGGCGAGGGGCCGCTGCCGCTCCGGCTCTTCACCGGCCTCGGCGTGGTCCTCCCGGTGGCCCTGCTGATCCTGTGGTCGCTCCGGCCCGTCAGCCGGCGGGACGCGTCAGCTCGCGGGTGATCTCCGCCGCGCGTGCCGTGGCGGCGCGGGCACCGTCCGCGACGATGCCGGGAAGGCCCAGCTCGTCGAAGGTCTCGATAGCGCTCTGCGTGGTCCCGTTGGGGCTGGTGACGGCGCGGCGGAGGGTCGCGGCGTCCGCGCCCTCCTCGGCGAGCATGAAGCCCGCTCCCGCGACGGTCTCCCGGGCGATGAGCGCGGCCAGGTCGGCGTCCAGCCCCAGTTCGACGCCGGCGGCGGCCATCGCCTCCGCCAGGTAGAACGCGTAGGCCGGCCCGGATCCGCTGACCGCGGAGAGGGCGTCCACCTGGTCCTCGGGGATCTCGACGACGGTCCCGGCGGACGCCAGGAGCTCCCGGGCCTGCGCCATCTGCCCGGGACCCGCGGCGGTCCCGGCCGAGATCGAGAGCACTCCCCTGCCGAGCCGCGACGGCGTGTTGGGCATCGAGCGGATGACGGGCTGGCCGTCGGGGAGTGCGGCCTCGATCATCGCGGTCGAGACGGCGGCGGCGACGCTGAGGACGACGGCGGCAGGCTTCAGGGAGGGGCCGATCTCGCGGGCGAGCGCGACGGTGCCGGCGGGCTTCACCCCGAGGATGACGACGTCGGCATCCTGCGCGGCCGTGGTGTTCGCACCGTCGTCGTCGGTCGTCGCGAGGGCCGTGACGCCGTGCCGCTGCCCGAGCTCCGCCGCGCGCTCGGCACGCCGCACCGTCGCGGTGACCCGCTCGGGGGCGAGGCCGGCGGCGAGGAGGCCGGCCAGGATGGACTCGTTCATGGATCCGCAGCCGAGGAAGGCGATGCGCGGGCCGCCGTGGGTCGTCATGGTCCCATCCTGCCACGAGGGCCTCACAGGCTACTCCCAGCGTGCGTGGTGTTGCAGCACAAGGAGGGACCCTACTGTTGGAGGTACCTCATAAGGGTGCGAGTGATGCGGCCGGAACTTCCTGATCCGGCCCGGCGTCGGTGGCACCGGATGGATCCCCCACCATCCGGACCGTCCACCGGCGCCATTCCTCGTTAACGGCGGAGGGGGTCGGGGGTGTCACAGCTCCTTCACCGGGCGGGCGCAGTCGGTCGGAGATGGAGCTGCTCCGGCGGTGTCGAACCTCCGGTGGCTGATCGTCAGGTCAGTAGACCGCGAGGGCGTGCACCGTGCGTTCAATAGCAGGGCGGATGTCGAGCTCGGGGTCGACGGTGAGCCTGTGGAGGAGCAGTCCTTCGCCGAGCGCCATGAGCGCGCGGGTCGCCGGCGCCGGGTCGGAGATGCCGACGGCTGTCACGATTGCCTCGGTCCACCTCTCGAACTCGCGGCGTTGCCGTCGCAGCGGCTCGCCGAGTTCAGGCTCACCGGCGAGTTCGAGGAAGAGGGCATGACGTGCTCGCGTCCTCACGGCGAACTTCCCGGCCTGCAGTTCGACCATGGCGCACAGGCCCTCGACGAGTCCGTCGGATCCCGTAACGGCGAGCAGCGTGGTCGGGTCGAAGTCGGCTCGTTCGCACTCCGCGATCCAGTCGACCACGCCCCCGAGCAGCGCCCGGCGGGTGCGGAACCAGTTGGATGTGGACCCGGACGGCAGACCTGCTCGTTCGTCGACCCGCGCGTGGCTCAACGCGCGCACCCCCTCCGTACCGAGCAAGTCCACGGCCGCCCTGAGTGAGCGCTCGCGGGTGGTCGCCGGCATGGACACCCCCTCTCGAGCGTTCTACTATGAACATAGTATCTCCGCCGCACGAAGGAGGTCGCCATGTCAACGCCTGCCTCTACCTGGGTGCCGCCGTTACCCGACGCCGTCGGCTTCCATCATGTCGTCATCGAGACTCCCGGCTTGCGGACGCATGTCGCAGTAGTCGGCGAAGGCGAGCCCGTCGTGCTGTTGCACGGATTCCCTGAGCACTGGTGGCAGTGGAGTGCGATAGCACCGGTCATCGCCGCTCGCGGCTACCGGGTTCTGTGCCCCGACCTGCGGGGTGCCGGCTGGACAGTGGCGGACGACCCCCGGGTGGAACGCGAGACACGGCTCCGCGACCTGCTCGCCCTCTTCGAGGCCCTCGGCATCGACCGCGCGCACATCGTCTCCCACGACATGGGCGTCATCACCGCCATGCAGTTGGCCTACGACCACCCCGAGCGGATTCGAACGGCGGTGCAACTCGCGGTGCCGCCGGCCTTCTTCAGGTTCAGCCCGAGGATCATCCCAGGTTTCCGGCACCTGCCCCCCTTCATCTGGCACCGTCCGGGCGCCTCGCTACGCGGCGTCTTCTCGGACGCATACGCGGCCCACCCGATGTCCGAGGCAACCGTCGAAAGCCATCTCGCGCCACTGCACCAGCCCGACATCGATGACGCTGTGCGTCAGCTCACCCGCGGAATGGTCCTCCCCGAGGCAATGCGCATGATGCGTGGCGTCTACCGCCGCCGTCGACTCACGGTGCCGACCCTCGTCGTGTACGGCCGCAGGGACTATCCGTGGACCGAGCAGGTCCTACGCCGCATCTGCCGCGACAAGGAGCGGTACGCCGATCGCGTCGAGTTCGCGTTCGTCGACGATGCCGCGCACTTCATCACCGACGACGCCCCCGCCGCGGTCGCCGACCTCGCACTCGACTGGTTCGAACGCGCCGGCTGAGGCCCGGAGCGTGTCGCGGCAACTGCTTCCTGCCGACCTTCCGCCGGGACTTCGCGGTTCCCGACCAATTCCGCGATCCGAGCCGTCCGAGCGTCAGTGGCTCAGGTGCTCCCGGGCGAACCGCAGGGTTTCCGCGAGCCAGTCCTCGCGCTCACCGGCGGCCTTGGCGCGGCGCGTACTGACCTCGACGGCGACCACGCCGTCCCACTCCGACGCCGCGAGGTGGGCCAGCGCCTCCGCGCACCGCTGCTGGCCCTGGCCGGGGAGGAGGTGTTCGTCCCTGCCGTTGGGCGTCCCGTCGGTCAGGTGCACGTGTGCGAGCCTGCTGCCGAGCGTCCTGATCTCCTCGAAGGAGTCCATGCCGGCGATCGCCGCGTGGGAGAAGTCCCAGGTGATCCGCTCGTACGGCTCGGGGATGGGGTTCCAGTGCGGCAGGTACGCCTTCGCCTCGCGGCCGCGCACCTTCCACGGATACATGTTCTCGACGGCGATGTCGACGCCGTACTCGGTCGCGATGCGCGCGATGCCCTCGGGGAACTCCTCGGCGTACCCCGTCTGCCAGCGGAACGGCGGATGGGTCACGACGGTCGAGGCACCCACCTCAGCGGCCATCGCCGCGGACATCTCGATCTTCGTCCAGGCCTTGCCCCACACCTGCTGGGTCAGGAGCAGGGTGGGGGCGTGGATGGCGAGGATCGGGAGCTCGTAGCGGTCGCTGAGCGAGGAGAGCTGGCCCGGGTCCTGGCTGACCGAGTTGTTGGTGACCATCACCTCGACGCCGTCGTACCCGAGGTCCTGGGCCAGCGCGAACGCGTCGTGGACGGCGAGGGGGTAGACCGACGCGCTGGAGAGGGCGACGGGGATCGAGGGCAGGCTGTCGGCGCGGGACACGTCAGGCCCCCCGCGCGACAGGGGAACGCGGCGTCGCGTCGAGCTGGGTATGCCCCACCCCGGTTCCCGGGAGGGGTTCGTCGGCGTCGAACATCTTCGCGTCGAAGCGCCTGAGCAGCAGTCCCTCGCGCAGCGCCCACGGGCAGATGCTGATCGACGAGACGCTGAACAGGTCGAGCGCGGCCTCGGCCACGAGTGCGCCGGCGAGCACCTGCGGGGCGCGCAGCTCCGAGACGCCGTCGAGGTGGGTGCGGTCCTCCACGGTCATGGCCGCGAGCCGCCTGGTCCAGAGGCCGAGATCCTCGAGGCGCAGTTCGCGCCGGACGAAGGGCCCGGCGGCCGACGGCGCGGCCCCTGCCATCCGGGCCAGGGAGCGGAAGGTCTTCGAGGTGCCGGCCACCAGGTGGGGGGTGCCGAGGTGCGCGAACTGGGGAACGGCCTCCCGCAGGGTCGCCCGGATGTAGCGGCGGAGCTCCTTCACGTTCCTGGCCGACGGCGGGTCCCCGTGCAGCCAGTCGCGCGTGAGCCTCCCCGCGCCGAGCGGGACGGAGAGGGCCACCTCGGGCAGCTCGTCCGTGCCCATGGCCATCTCGAAGGAGCCGCCGCCGATGTCGAGATTGAGGATGGATTCCGAGCCCCAGCCGTACCAGCGGCGCACGGCCTGGAAGGTCACCGCGGCCTCCTGGTCCCCGGACAGCTCCTGGAGGTCGACGCCGGTCTCCCGGCGCACACGGTCGAGGACCTCGCGACCATTGGCGGCCTCCCGGATCGCCGAGGTGCAGAACGCCAGGAAATCCTCGGCGTCGTGGCCTGCCGCGAACGCGCGGGCCTCACGGACGAAACCGACGAGCTCGTCCTGTCCCTGCCGCGAGATGCCGCCGTCCTCCTCGAGGTAGGCCACGAGCTGCAGGGGCCTCTTGTGGCTCGCGAAAGGCACGGGTCGCCCCCCGGGGTGGGCATCCACAAGGAGCAGATGAACCGTGTTCGAGCCTATGTCCAGTACGCCTAGCCGCATCGTTCCTGCGCTTCCAGATCATTCCCCGCCAACATGTGTGCCTGCCGTGCCCTTCGGGTCACTTTCCTGCGGCGACCTTGCGCTTCGCGGGCGCCCGGCGGGTCGTCTTCTTGGGGGCCGGTCCCTTGGCACGCTTCTCGGCGAGCATGTCGATCGCCTGTTCGCGTGTCAGTTCCTCGATCGCCATGGAGCCGGGAACGGTGATGTTCGTGTCGCCGTCGGTGATGTAGGGGCCGAAGCGGCCGTCCTTCACCACGATCGGCTTCTCGCTCACCGGGTCGTCGCCGAACTCGGCCAGCGGCGGCGTGACGGTCCGGCCGCCGCGCTGCTTGGGCTGCTTGTAGATCTCCAGCGCCTGGTCGAGGGTGATCGTGAAGATCTCCTCCTCCGAGCCGATGGACCGGGAGTCGCTGCCCTTCTTCAGGTAGGGGCCGAACCGGCCGTTCTGCACCGTGACCTCCTTGCCCTCCTCGTCCGTGCCGAGGACCCGCGGCAGGTTCATGAGCCTGAGGGCGTCCTCGAGGGTCACGGTGTCCACCGACATCGACTTGAAGAGCGACCCGGTGCGGGGCTTGACCTTGGCGGGCTTCTTCGGCGGCTTGGGCTTGCCGTTCTTGTAGTACTCGACGGGCTGGCTGGCGAGTTCCTCCGCCGTCGGCTCGGTGATCAGTTCGATCACGTACGGTCCGTAGCGGCCGTCGCGTGCCACGATGGTCCGTCCGGTTTCCGGGTCGGTGCCGAGGACGCGCTCCTGCGACGTCGGCGCCTCCATCAGCTCGATGGCCTTCTCCGCCGTCAGCTCGTCGGGCGCGAGATCCTCGGGGACGTTGGCGCGCTGCGGTTCCGTGCCCTCGGGGGCGTCGGCCGGCAACGGCTTCTCCAGGTACGGCCCGAACTTGCCGACCCGTAGCGTGATCCCCTCGGCGATCTCCACCGAGTTGATGCTGCGCGCGTCGATCTCACCGAGATCGTTGACGATGGTGTGCAGCCCGGTGTCCTTGCGGTCCCCGTAGTAGAAGCTGTTGAGCCACTCGACGCGACCCGTCTCGCCACGCGAGATGCGGTCGAGGTCCTCTTCCAGCTCGGCGGTGAAGTCGTAGTCCACGTAGTCGTTGAAGTGCTCCTCGAGCAGGCGCACCACCGAGAACGCGATCCAGCTCGGCACCAGGGCCTGGCCGCGGGTGCGGACGTAGCCGCGGTCCATGATGGTGGACATCGTCGCGGCGTACGTCGACGGGCGGCCGATGCCTCGCTCGTCGAGCACCTTGACGAGCGAGGCCTCCGTGTAGCGCGGGGGCGGCGACGTCTCGTGGCCGAGGGCCTCGATCGCCGTCGCGCCGAGCGCATCGCCCTTGGCGACGTTGGGCAGGCGCGTGCCCTGGGCGTCGCCGTCGCTCCCGTCTTCGTCGCGGCCCGCGTCGCGACCCTCCTCGTAGGCGGCCATGAAGCCGCGGAAGGTGATGACGGTGCCGGAAGCCGCGAACTCCGCGTCCCGGCCGTCCGCGCTCCTTGCGCCGAGGCGCAGTGACGCCGTCGAGCCCTTGGCGTCGGCCATCTGGGAGGCGACGGTGCGCTTCCAGATCAGTTCGTACAGGCGGAACTCGTCACCGCGCAGGGACTGGGCCACCTGGGCGGGGGTCCGGAAGGAGTCGCCGGCAGGACGGATGGCCTCGTGGGCCTCCTGCGCGTTCTTGGCCTTGCCCTTGTAGACGCGCCGGGATTCGGGCACGTACTCGGGACCGTACAGCTCCGAGGCCTGGCGGCGGGCGGCGTTGATGGCCTGGTCCGAGAGCGCCGACGAGTCGGTACGCATGTAGGTGATGTAGCCGTTCTCGTACAGCCGCTGCGCCACCTGCATGGTGACCTTCGAGCTGAACCGCAGCTTGCGGGCAGCCTCCTGCTGAAGGGTCGACGTCGTGAACGGCGCGGCGGGACGGCGCGTATAGGGCTTGGTCTCGAGGGAACGCACCGCGAAGGCGGCGCTCTCGAGCCCGGTGGCGAGCGAGCGGGCGGCCTCCTCGTCCAGACGGACGACGTTCGCGGCCTTCAGCTCGCCGCGGTCCGAGAAGTCCTTGCCGGAGGCGACCCGGCTGCCGTCGACGGCCACGAGCTTGGCCGGGAAGGTGCTGCCCTTGGCCGCGTCCTCGGGCGTGAACGTGCCGGTCAGGTCCCAGTACGACGCCGTGCGGAACGCCATGCGCTCCCGCTCCCGCTCCACCACGAGGCGGGTCGCGACGGACTGCACGCGGCCTGCGGAGAGACCGCGGGCCACCTTGCGCCACAGCACGGGGGAGATCTCGTAGCCGTACAGGCGGTCGAGGATGCGCCGGGTCTCCTGGGCGTCGACCATGGGGATGTCGACGTCCCGCAGTTCGCCCATGGCGCGCGTCACTGCCTCCTTGGTGATCTCCCCGAAGGTCAGCCGATACACGGGGACCTTCGGCTTGAGGACCTGCAGCAGGTGCCAGGCGATGGCTTCGCCCTCGCGGTCGTTATCGGTGGCGAGGTAGAGCTCGTCGGCGTCCTTCAGGGCGGCCTTGAGCTCGGCGACGGTCTTCCGCTTCTCGGGGGAGACGACGTAGTAGGGCTCGAAGTCCTTGTCGAGGTCCACCGCGAACTTGCCCACCGAGGACTTCTTCAGCTCGGCGGGAAGGTCGGACGGCTGGGGGAGGTCCCGGATGTGTCCCATGGACGCGGCGACCTGGAAACCCTCGCCGAGATAGCCCGAGATGCTCTTGATCTTGCTGGGGGACTCAACGATGACGAGCTTCTTGCCGTGCTTCTTGTCCGTGGCCTTGGTCGGCACTTCTCTCCTATATATACGGGTCGATGCCGCGGCAGATCCTGGGTGTCCGGTCCGGATCCCGCTGCCGGGCTCACCTCACAGTATGCGCCATGAGTACCTGCACAAGACTAATGGCAGGTCTCAGGAGGCTGGAAGGAGGAAGCCCTCGCGGACGAGTTGCTCGACGTCGAGCAGCAACTCCGAGGTGAACGCGGCGTCGGGCCTGTCGAGCAGCATGGCGAGGGCCCCCGCGATCTGCCCGGCCGTGAGATCGCCGTCGCACGCGGACGCGAACCCGGCCAGTTCGGTGCTGAGCAGGCTCGTTCGCCGGAGGCCGGCACCCTGCCGCAACAGGATGACGCCGGGATGTTCGGCGCCGGGCCGCTGGTGGCGTTCCTCGGTGACGTCCTCGGCGACGAGCAGGAACTCGTCGGCGATGCCTATCCCGGAGGCGGCCTGCTCGGTGTGGGCTGCGAGCCAGTCGCTGCGGCCGATCGCCGCGGCGAGGTGCGGGCCCACGGGCTGTTCGATGTCGTGGGTGATCTCCTCGAGCGTCACCCGCACGAGGTCGCTGGGGGTCCGGGGGCGCCTCAGCCAGACGGACCCGAAGCCGATGCCCTCGACGTCGCGGGCGGCGAAGTCGGCGAGGTAGGCGGCGAAGCCCGCCACATAGGCGCCGCGGTCGCGATTCTCGGCAGCGTCCCGCAGCCACGTCTCGGCGTACTGCACCGGCGTCAGTTGCTCGCGCTGGATGATCCATGCGTCGACGCCGGGAGGCACGAACCCGCGGATGCGGCGGTCCCACGGGGTTCCTTCGGTGATCTCCCAGTTGCCGAGCAGCTGCGCAGCCCCGCCCGGCGCGAGGACGTCCGGTAGCCCCCGGACCAGCGTCTCGACGATCGCATCACCTGCCAGCCCGCCGTCGCGGTAGGTGTAGGACGTGTCAGGGGTGCCGGTGCGCGGCGTGATGACGAAGGGCGGGTTGGACACCACGAGGTCGAACTCGTCCCCGCGGACGGGCTCGAGGAGGCTGCCGCGGCGGAGGCTGACCCGCGTGCCGGGCCGACGCGGATCGATGTCCAGTGCGGGCGCGTTCAGGAGGAGGTTGAAGCGGGCGAAGGCCAGGGCCCGGTCCGAGATATCGGTCACCGTCACGTGGCCGGCATGGGCCAGGAGGTGGAAGGCCTGGATGCCACAGCCCGTCCCCAGATCCAGCGCCCGATCGACCGGCGTCCTCATGACGGTCTGCGCGAGGGTCAGCGAGGCGCCGCCGATCCCGAGGACGTGGTCGTGGCGCAGCGGGCCGGGGCGTTGCTCGGAGCCGAGGTCGCTCGCCACCCAGAGATTCCCCCCGACGTCCGAACCGTACGGGCGGAGCTCGACGACGGCACGCCAGCGGGGCGCTGCCGGCGGCGCCGGGGCGCGGTCCGTCGTGTTGTCCGTCGCGTTGTCCGACGCGCGCTCCGGCGCGTTGTCCAGCGCGCTGTCCGGCGCGCTGTCCGGCGCGCGCTCGATGAGCCTCAGCTGTTCGAGGCCCGCCACGCCGCTGCCGGGGAAGGCCCGTACGAGGTCCTGCTCCGTCACGGTCTCGCCGAGCAACCACAGCAGGACGGGCGTGGCACGCGCATCCTCCGCATCGGTACGGCGACGCGATGCCAGCAGCGCCGGGACGAGCTGGCCCCGGCCGAGGGCCGCGTACGCCGCCGCGCCGAGGAAGCCCTCGACACCTTCGACGGTGTAGTCGAGGGCTCCCAGGTCCTCGGCGAGGACCGCGAGCGACGCGAGGTCACGGCTCGACGGCGCGGACGCGACGTCGTCGGCGAACTCCGGCCAGGCCGGGGCCTCCACCGGCATCACGCGGCGCCCGCGGCCGTCGCTTCGGCCTCGTCCGGCTCACAGCCCTGGGGGCAACGCAGGGTCGAGGAATCGGCCGCGCATGAGGCGCAGAACAGGGTGAGGTTGCGGCAGGACTGGTTCGAGCAGTTCTCGAAGGTGCTGGTCGGCGCCTGGCAGCGCACGCACTTGCCGATCGTCACGGCGTCGTCGCTGAATTCGAGGTGCATCCTCTTGTCGAAGACGTACAGCGAGCCCTCCCACAGCCCGGCGTCCCGGTACTTCTCGCCGTACCGGACGATCCCGCCGTCGAGCTGGTAGACCTCCTGGAAGCCCCGGTTGATCATGAGGCTGGAGAGCACCTCGCAGCGGATGCCGCCCGTGCAGTAGGTGACCACGGGCTTGTCCTTCAGGTCGTCGTACTTGCCCGAATCGAGTTCCCGGACGAAGTCGTGCGTCGTGCGGACGTCGGGGACGACGGCGCCCTTGAAACGGCCGATCTGCGCCTCGAGCGCGTTGCGCCCGTCGAAGAAGACGACCTCCTCCCCCACCTCGCGCCTGGCGTCGACGAGCGCGTGCAGTTCTTCCGGCGCCAGGTGGACGCCGCCGCCCACGACGCCGTTCTCGTCGACCTTCAGCTCGCCCGGGGCGCCGAACGAGACGATCTCGTCACGCACCCTGACGCTGAGCCGCGGGAAGTCCTCCGCGCCCCCGTCTGACCACTTGATCTCCAGGCCCTTGAACGCCGGATACTCGCGCGTGGTCCTGACGTACTGCTTCACCGCACCGATCTCGCCGCCCACGGTGCCGTTGATCCCGTCCTTCGAGATGAGGATCCTGCCGCGCAGCCCCCACTTCTCGCAGAGGGCCCGTTGCCACAGCCTGACGGCTTCGGGATCGGGCAGGGGCGTGAAGGCGTAGTAGAGGGCAATCCGGTTCATCGACACGGTTCAAAGCCTACGGTGCGACTAAAAACCGCCACGTCGAAACTTCCTATGTCATCGGCGCCGCCGGACAACTATCGTCAACCCATGAACGCCCATGCAGACAAGCAACTTTTCCAGACCTGGATCACTGGATGGTCCACGTGCCGGGGGTACGAGCGTCATGACGACGGACGAAGCACGTCCGTCGTGCTCACGGATGAGCAGAACCAGACCGAACATTTCCTGTTCGAGCCGACTACCGAGCAGTTCCTCGAACTCGCCGCCGAGACGAAACAGGATCCCACGCGGATCCTGATGGTCGTCACCAACCGGATGCGGGAGCTGATCGACGCCGCGAACCCGCTGGGTATGCGGATCACCGACCGACAGCAGGCCCTGATGAGCGTCGACATGAGCGGGCAGGACGTCGAGGATCCGCGCCCTCCCGGTGACGGCTACACGCTGGAGCGTACCGCCGACGGCGCCTGCCGCCGCGTGCTGGTACGCGCCCACGGGGAACTCGCGGCCCGCGGGTCCGTGGTGACCGTGGGCGACTACGCGGTCTACGACCGGATCATCACCGAGGAGGCCTTCCGCCGGCGGGGACTGGGCAGCTTCGTCATGCGCGCACTCACCGCGGGGGTCCTGGAGGACGACGTCACCACCGGCCTGCTCATGGCCTCGGCCGACGGCCGCGCACTCTACGAGTTCCTCGACTGGGAGTACCTCGCCGATGTGTTCGTCATCAGAGGATAAGCCGCCTATCCACCGTTCTTGCGGACCGCCGATGGAAGAATGGCCCGGTGGCTGCGCGCGATTCCCTCATCCCGCTGCTCGGGGGTGGACCCGACCCCGAGCAGCTGCTGCATGTCCGTGAGATCCCGGCCCGCGACGCCGAGCACGCCCCGTGGCCCGTCTGGGCGCACCCCGACGTCGTCGAGGCGTTCACCCGGCGCGGCGTCCACCAGCCCTGGCGTCACCAGGTGGAGGGGGCCAACTCCGCCCACGACGGCGAGCACACCATCATCGCGACCGGGACCGCGTCCGGGAAGTCCCTCTGCTACCAGCTGCCGGTGCTCGACGAGATCCACCGCAGCGAACTGCTGGACCGCGCGACACTGGCGCCCACCGGGGCCGTCTCCCTGTACCTGGCTCCCACGAAGGCGCTGGCCGCCGACCAGCTCTCGGCCGTCAACGCGCTGGGCCTGCCCACCGTCCGCGCCGAGACCTACGACGGCGACACCGAGTCGGGGGCCCGCCGCTGGATCCGCGACCACGCCAACCTGGTCCTCGCGAATCCCGACATGCTCCACTACGGCATCCTGCCGAACCACACCTGGTGGGCGCGGTTCTTCCGGCGGCTGAAGTACGTGATCATCGACGAGGCCCACAGCTACCGGGGCGTGTTCGGGTCCCACGTCGCGAATCTCCTGCGGCGCCTGCGGCGCGTCTGTGCGAGCTACGGCGCGGATCCCGTGTTCATCGGGGCGTCCGCGACGTCGGCGGAGCCCGCCGCGTCGTTCGGGAAGCTGATCGGCGCCCCGGCGCGCGCCGTCGACCGGGACAGCTCGCCGCATGGTTCCACGACGGTCGCGTTCTGGGAACCGCAGCTCACCGGCCGGAAGGGCGAGAACGGGGCCCCGACCCGGCGGACCGTGATCGCCGAGACCTCGGACCTCCTGGCCAACCTCGTCTCCTCCTCCGTACGGACCATCGCGTTCATCAAGTCACGACGGGGCGCGGAGAGCATTGCCCAGACCTCGCGGCGGATGCTCGAGGACGTGCACCCGAGCCTGCCGCACCGCATCGCCGCGTACCGCTCCGGGTACCTGCCGGAGGAGCGGCGCGCCCTCGAGGCGTCGCTGCGGAGCGGCGAACTGCTGGGTGTGGCGAGCACCTCGGCTCTGGAACTCGGGATCGACATCTCCGGCCTCGACGCCGTCCTCGTGGCGGGGTGGCCCGGAACCCGCGCGTCGCTGATGCAGCAGATCGGCCGGGCGGGCCGCTCCGGCCAGGACGCCCTCGCGGCTTTCGTGGCGAGCGACGACCCCCTGGACACCTATCTCGTCCACCACCCGGAAGCGGTGTTCGATCTCGCCGTCGAAGCGACCGTCTTCGATCCGTCGAATCCCTACGTGCTCGGCCCGCACCTGTGCGCCGCCGCGGCCGAACTGCCGCTGACAGAGAAGGACCTTCCCCTGTTCGGGCCTACCTCGGAGGACCTGCTGGGCACGCTGTGCGAGCAGGGCTTCCTGCGGCGCCGGCCCGCCGGATGGTTCTGGACGCACCCCCAGAGTGCCGCCGGGATGGTCAACCTCCGGGCCGACGGCGGCGGTCCGATCAACATCGTCGAGGCCGAATCCGGCACCCTTCTCGGGACGATGGACTCAGCGCAGAGCCACTATCAGGCCCACCCCGGCGCCGTGTACGTGCATCAGGGCCGGACCTACGTCGTCCAGGACCTCGACGAGCAGGACCACTGTGCCGTGGTGGCACGGGCCCACCCGGACTACTACACGCAGGCGCGGGACGTCACGCAGATCGAGGTCATCGAGCGGGACGTGAGCAGCCTGTGGGGCGGCGTCCTCGTGAATTTCGGGGACGTGAAGGTGACGACCCAGGTGGTGTCCTTCCAGCGCAAGGCCTTCTCCTCGAACGAGATCCTCGGCGAGGAGCCGCTCGACCTGGCGGCCCGCGACCTGTTCACGAAAAGCGTGTGGTTCGAGATCAGCCCGGAACTGCTGGAGGCCGAAGGAATTCTCGCCGAGGAGCTCCCGGGGGCGCTCCACGCCGCGGAGCACGCGGCGATCGGGCTGCTCCCGCTCGTCGCCTCGAGTGACCGCTGGGACATCGGGGGCGTGTCGACGGCCCTGCATGCCGACACCGGCCTGCCGACCATCTTCGTGTACGACGGCCATCCCGGGGGCGCCGGATTTGCCGAGCGGGGGTTCGAGGCCGCCCGGACCTGGCTGTCGGCGACCCGCGACGCCATCGAAGCCTGCGAGTGCGAGTCCGGCTGTCCCTCCTGCGTCCAGTCCCCGAAGTGCGGCAACCGGAACAACCCGTTGAGCAAGGGTGGTGCCGTGGCCGTGCTGTCCCTGATCCTGCAGCAGGCCGCAGGCAGCGTCGCCTCCGACGGCGTCCTTCCCGGCACCTCCACCCCGGACGCGCCGTCCGGGGTGGACACCCCGTCAGGGCCGGACGCACCGTCGGCACTGGACCCACCGTCGGCACTCGACAGTCCGTCGGAACTGGACCCGGGTACGAGTACCTCCGGACCCTGACGTCGAGGGCCGCGACGGATCCGTCGGACTCCCCCTCGGGCACATTGCCGGGGACATTGCCGGGTGCGCAGGCGGGGTGGCCGGGTGCTCAGGCGGGGTGGCCGGGTGCGCAGGCGGGGTGCCTCCGTCGGAGGGCTCCTCGGAGGTCGACCGCCGGGGCACCCGCGTCCGGCCGTCAGGGAGGTGGGCCTGCCCGAGCCGCGCCGGCGGCGTCCGGAAGCACTCCCGGTATGTCCACCGACACCCGGATGATGGCGGTCCCCGGTCCGGTTGCGCCGATCTCGCAGTCCGTGACCACGGCGCCGTGCAGGTCCGCCACCGTGCCTGCCACCGAACAGGGGTCCCCGGAGGACAATCCCCGTGCGGTGTCCGCGGCGGCGAGCGCCGCGAGGTCAGCGGCCGTCGCTGCCTTCGAAGCCGCCGAGGCAGCCTGCAGCAGGAGCGCTGCAGTCGCAACCAGCAGCAGCGCCAGGAGGGCGAGTGCCCCCATCAGGATCGTGCCGGCGCCTCGCTCGGAGTCGACGCGTGCCCGCGGCACGGCATGGCCCTGACGGACACCCCGTGGATCACCCATTCTGCTCCTTCCTTCCCGATGCCGATGCGTGCAGTTCGATGTCCATGAGTTCCACGAGTGGACCCTCCACCCGCGCCGAGACGTCGATGGTCGTTCAGTCCCCGTCCGACGTCACCTGCGCCGTGGCGGTGCGCCCGGCAAGGCGTTGCACCGTCTGTTGTACGCTTGCGCCGCTCTCGCCCCGCATCACCTCGCGGGCTCCCGCCCGCGCAGCCTCTTCGAGGCGCAGCTGCACGGTACCGACGTGGGCCGTCGCGAGCAGGAACGCGAGCAGGACGATCAGGGCGGGAAGCACGACCGCGACCTCGGCGGTGACGGATCCCCGCTGCGATCCCGCTGCCCGGTCGCGCCGGGTGCACCCCGCGTGGAGAATCCCCGCGGCCACCCCGGCGCGTGGCGCTGAGCAGCGCCGCTGCTCGCCGGCCGGTGTCGTCGGCTCCCCGCCGTCACAGGTGGCCCCGCCCTGGCCGGTCCGCATCACCCGAAGCTCAACGCCGAGGTGATGAGGGACATCAGGAGTCCCTTGATCTCGCCGCTCGACAGGACGGCGACAAGAAGCGCGGCGAATCCGACGGCGGCGAGCGTGGCGATGGCGTACTCCGCCGTTGCCATACCGGCTTCCTGATCCGTGGTCCGCCCCCGGCCCTGCCCGATGACCCGATCATTGGCCCGCCGCCGTCGCGCCTCGGCCCGGCTCGTCGACCTGCCCGTGCGCCGGCTGGGTCCACCGACTCCGAACCGCTCCACCTCGACCTCGGACCCGGACCCGGTGCGAGCACCCTCGGACCGAGGCCACTGGATGACGGACACGGGGCTCCCCGGGCGCTCCCCGACGCGTGGGGACCGTTGGGGCGTCGGGGGCCGGAGGGGCGCCGGTGGCATCACGGGCAACGGCTCCGGCTCACTCCGCCCCTTCCTCGACGCTTCGTCCTGAGCTCTGTCCTCGGCAAGGTCTGTGAGCGCACCGCTCCGACCGCGGCCGGGGTTCCTGGGCTCCACATGAGGAGCCTTGAATGCCGAGCCCCGTTCCTCCGTATGCTGCGTCTGTGCCGACATGGCATGCCCTTTCATCGGTGTGGGGTCTTCCCCACGTGCGGTGGGCGACGGTCGTCGCTGAACCCACTCTGTCGATCCGAGAGACGGCCGAGGGGCGGAAGATCGGGTAAGTGGATAACCCGGCGTCCCTCCTGCAGCTGGTGTCCGGAACGGCCGGCTACAGGTCGGGAAGCAGGCCCAGGACCACGGGGACCACGCCCAGGCAGATGAACGCCGGCAGGGAACACAGGCCGAGCGGCAGGACGAGCTTGACGCCCAGCGCGGCGGCCCGCCTGTCCACCTCGCGGTTGTGCCGTCGTCGGAGCTGGGCTGCATGCGCATGCAGGAGCGCGGCGGACGGTGCCCCGGTCGCGGTGGCGAACCGCAGGCCCTGGCGAACGTCCTCGATGGTCGGCACGGGATCGGGTCGGCGGCGGATCCGCCGACCACGTGCCGGTCGCTGCGCTGTACGTCGCGAGCCTGGAGCCCATCGATCGGCTCCCCGGCCGCCCGCCCGCGACACTCCGGTAGGCACGGTGGACAGGCCCTCGTGTGCTGCCCCGGCCGTCCACGCGGCATTCCAGGAGGCGTCCCAGGAGGCACCGAGGAGCCTGGCAGCACGAACCCGGGTCAGCACGGAGCCGACGGCCGGATCGCACGCTTCCCCGACCACCAGGAGCGCGTTCTCGACAGATGCTCCCGCGGAGAGCGCGGCGGCCAGCAGATCGAGGATGAGGGGGCCGTCCTGGATGCCGCCGCGAAGCGCTGTCTTCATCGGGGCGTCGCTGACGGGCTGCAGGCGGCCCGACGGTGCCGTCAGCACCAGTGCCCCTGCGGCGAGGAGGAGGCCGACGATCAGCCCCGCCATCACGGCGTGCCGTCGACTCGACCGACCAGGCGGCGGGACCAGAGGCGTGCCGCGAGCATGAGCAGGATGCCAGTGGCGAGTACCAACCGACCCAGTGCGGACCCCAGGAGCACCTCCAGCGGATTGACGCCGAGGGCGAAGGCCAGGATCAGCCCCACCGCCGGAAGCCACGCCAGGAGGACGACCGTGGCCCGTGGTCCGGCGAGCGCCGTCTCACGCGCCGCCAGGCTGTCGAGCTGGGCGTCGAGCTGCGCGGCGTACTGCTCGAGGATCCCGGCGAGGGGCGCGCCGCTCCGCTCCGCGACGATCAGGCACCCGGCGAGGTCGACCCACATCCGGTCGACATGTGTGCTGGTTCGGCCTCCCCTCGATGTGCCGGGACCGGCGTGCAGCCCCTGACGGAGGGCATCAGGGACGCTCAGCCCGAGCTCGGCCGCCCGACGGGCCGTCGCGATCACCGGTAGCACTGTCCCCGCGAAGGCGGTGCGTCCGTCCGCGTGGACACGCTCCATGTCCTCCCACAGGACATGCGGAGGGCGTCCCGCGCGGAGCAGACCCGCGAGCTGGTGCACGAACAGCGGAAGCTCATGCGGGTCGACGGTCCGGTGTGCAGGGGAGCGCCCCGGGACGCCGTCGAGGTAGCTCCGCGACTGCTGGGCGGAGCCTGCCGTCGGGATCATTCCCGCACCAGCCCGGTGCACCGCCCCGTGTCGTCGGCCAGGGCGCGGGAGAGCGAAAGTGATGCCGGCCGCAGCGAGCAGGACGGTCACAGCGACCCCGGTCACGGGGCCCGCCGTGCACGCCCGGGCCCGGGTTCCTGCCCGTCGTCGTGGTCCGGACGCCGTCGCTCACCCGTCGGAGGGCCCGGCCCCGTCCCCGCGCCGGCCTCCCGACCGTTCCCGGGCCAGCCCACCCGATGCGCGAAAGCATCCCACCCCGCAGCGCGGCGGTAGCCCTCCCCTGAGTCGGTGAGGATGGGCGTCACAGTGAGCTCCCCCGCGTGGGCACGCTCGAGGCTGCCGATGCTCGCCACGCGCCTGCCCCGCGCATCGCGCACCACGTGCACCACCACATCGACGGCGCTCGCTGCCTGGAGCGCCAGTCCCTCCGGGGTGAGTCCCGCGAGCGCCGCGAGCGCACCCAGCCGCGCGGGTACCGCCTCGGCGGAATTGGCGTGGATGGTCGCCCCGCCGCCGTCGTGCCCCGTGTTCATCGCCGCGAGGAGTTCACGGACCTCGGCGCCCCGGCACTCCCCCACCACGAGCCGGTCCGGTCGCATGCGGAGCGCCTGCCGGACGAGTTCGGTGAGGTCCAACACACCTGCGCCCTCCAGGTTGCCGTGCCGCGCCTGCAGCCCGACCGTGTGCGGGTGCTCGGGGTTCAGCTCCGCGGCGTCCTCGACGAGTACCACGCGCTCGTGGGGTGCGGCCAGGCCGAGCAGGGTGGCCAGAAGGGTGGTCTTGCCTGTTCCCGTTGCTCCACTGATGAGGAAGTTCAGGCGGTGCAGCATCATCTGCCGGAGCGCCTCGGCCATCATCGGCGCCACCATCCCGCTGTCCTCGAGGTCTGCGAGCGAGAACATGCGCGCGCGGCGGATCCTGATGGACAGCAGGGTTCCCGCCGTCGAGATCGGGGGGAGGACCGCGTGCACGCGCAGGCCCTCGAGCCGGACATCGACGGCGGGGCAGCCGTCGTCGAGGCGCCTTCCACCCGCCGCCACCAGACGCACGGCCAGTGCCCGCACGTCCTCGTCGGATGCGAAGGCGACCCCGGTGCGCCGCAGGCCGGTCGAGCCGTCGACCCACACATCGTCCGGCCCGTTGACGAGGATGTCCGTGACCGATTCATCGGCCAGGAGGTGCTCTAGCGGGCCCAGCCCTTTGAGTTCCGCCCGCACGCGGTCGAGCGCGGACAGCGTGCCCTGCGAGCCGAGCAGCCTGCCGCTCGCGCCGACGGCGTCCGCGAAAGCTGCTCCGGTCGCCTGCACGGTCCCCGCAAGAACGGCCCGGCGTACCGCGTCAACCATCGAGACCCCACCCGGATCACCACCCGATCCCCGGTCGGGTGCCCCGTCCGCCGGGATCGCGGAGGTCGACGCCCGGCCACCGGCAGCTCGCAGCTGTCGTCTCGTGGGCGCTACCGCGGTTTCCCGGGCCACCCCTTCCTCTGTCGCACCACTCTCCCCGTGCCCTTTCATGCCGCCCGCTCCAGGCCGGCGACAACCGATTCGACGAGCTTCCTGGCTCGTCGGGGCAAGGGGAAGTCCAGCATCCTACCGGTGGCTTCCGCTGTGGAAGACCCTCTGACGAAAGGCAGGTACGGCAGCGGACCGGGGCGCCCGGCGAGGTCGGCGACGAACCAGGCATCCAGTCCGTCGAGCACTGGACCGCGCAGGACGACGGTGGTCGGCAGGGAGTTGTATACCTCGAGGATGCGGGTCACCGCGACAGCGCTCCGCGGTCTGGACGGCACCAGGAGGACGAGTTGGTCGCACAGCGGCACCAGTGCCTGGATCGCTGCGCTTCCGGCGCTGCCGAGATCGACGACGCTGAGCTCGAAGGCCCCGCGGGCGGCGTCCAGAACGGCTGCGGCAGAGTCCATCCCGTGCCCGGGGTGAGGGCCGGCCCCTTCGCGGTGCGCGGCATGGGACAACACCGCCAGGCCCCGCTCGGCAGGCAACGCCGCCACGAGCTGTTCCACGTTGAGGGTCCCCCGGAGATCACGCAGGTCGTCCCAGCGCACGCCGGGGCGCTCCTCGATCCCGAGCGCCAGGTCCAGGCCGCCGCCCAGGGGATGCCCGTCCACCAGCAGCGTGGACGTCCCGAGGCCGGCTGCGTGGCGTGCGCACCAGAAGGCGAACGTGCTCACCCCCGCCCCGCCGGCGGCCCCGAGGAAACCGACCACCGCTCCGGAAGCAGCGGGACTGAGGCGTCGCCCGAGGTGCTCCGCGAGCCAACCCGCCCCCTGCGGGACGATGACCACGCGTGAGGACGCGACACGCGCCGCGGCGGTCCACGCCCTCGTCTCGTCGTCGGCCGCGCCGACCACGATGACCTCACGGTGCCCGGGCAATCCGCCGACCGCCTGCTCGGCGCCGAGGAGCAGCACGGCAGGCTCGAGGGGAAGTGCCTGCGCAATGTCGGGGGCGAAGTGCGGGGTGACCCCCGCAGCCGCGCAGGCACGCGCCACCTGGTCCTTGACGAACTGGGAACCGCCGACGAGGACCACCGGCCGTCGTCCTTCCTCTGTCAGTGTCTGCTGCGTCATTCCTGCAGCATTCCCTGGCTGGAGTGACCCGGCGTGGTCGCGTCACCCTATGTGGACAACGCGCCGGATTGCAGGAATGACACCGGTGCGACCGATGATATGGACATGTACATCGCCATGGCGCCCGGGCCGGCGACCCGCGACAGCCGCGGCTCCGTGGCGCTCCAGCCGCTGGACGCGTCCGGCAACCGCGCCGGTGAGCCGCTGCTGGTGGAGGCCGACCGGCTCCCGGCCGCCGTCGCCCGAACAGGGCCCCGACGACCGATCTGGGTCTGGGCCGGCACGAGGCTCTGGTACCCCGATCTCCTGTCGGCGGGGGTCGACGTCGACCGCTGCCGCGATCTCGGCCTCACCCGCGCCCTCCTCGCGAACTCCCCGTCCTGCCCGCCGTCGCCCTACCTCACGTCGATCCGGGCCGCCGCCCTCGCTGCCGACGGCACCGAGCCTCCCCGGACCCTGCTCCCGCCTCCGCCTCCGCCGAACCAGCACTCGCTCTTCGACGAGCCGCCCGAGGACACGGGTCCGCTCCTCGACGACGTCGTCGAGGAGTTCGCCCGTCAGCTCGCCACCATCGCCGGCGCCACCGACCCCGGGCGCCTGAGCCTCCTCGTCGCCGCCGAATCGGCGGGCGCCCTGATCGCGTCCGAGATGGAACACTGGGGGCTCCCCTGGCGCACGGACGTCCATGAAGACCTCCTCGAACGGTCCCTGGGGCCGCGGCCGGCCGAAGGTGTCCGGCCTGCGAAGCTCGAGCAACTGGCCAGGGAACTGAGGGAGGCCCTGGGAAGTCCGGCGCTCAACCCGGATTCCCCGCAGGAGGTCCTGCGTGCCCTGCACCGGGCGGGGATCGAGGTGAGGACGACCCGGTCGTGGGAACTCGAACAGCAGCAGCACCCGGCCATCGCACCACTGCTCGCCTACAAGAAGCTGTCGCGGCTCCTGACGGCGAACGGCTGGACCTGGCTCGACACCTGGATCCGGGACGGGCGCTTCCGACCGGAGTACGTGGTGGGCGGAGTGGTGTCCGGCCGATGGGCCTCCCGCGGCGGCGGAGCCCTGCAGATCCCGCGGCAGGTCCGGGACGCCGTGCGCGCCGACACGGGTCACGTCCTCGTCGTCGCGGACGCCGCGCAACTCGAGCCACGGGTCCTCGCCGCCCTCGGACAGGACTCGGCGCTCGCGGCGGCGGCCCGGGGCAGGGACCTCTACCAGGGCATCGCCGACCAGGGCTTCGGCGGTGACCGCTCGAAGGCGAAGCTCGCCATGCTCGGTGCCATGTACGGCGCGACGAGCGGGGAATCGGGGCGCCTGATGCCCCAGCTGACACGCGCCTACCCGCGGGCCATCGGCGTCGTCGAAGCGGCCGCGCGGGCCGGGGAAGCGGGTGACGGTGTGTCGAGCCACCTCGGCCGGGGCTGCCCTCCCGCGTCGGAGGAGTGGCGTGACCGGCAGCGCACGACGACGGCGGAGGAACAGCGCCGCGCGGACGGCGCAGCGCGGGCCCGCGGACGCTTCACCCGGAACTTCGTGGTCCAGGCGACAGCAGCGGAATGGGCGTTGTGCTGGCTCGCGGAGGTACGGAGGCGGCTCGGCGAGAGCACCATCCCGAGGCCGCGCGGCCGGATCGCGTTCTTCCTCCACGACGAGGTGGTGCTGCACGTCCCCGAGGACCGGGGAGCCGAGGCGGCGGCGATCCTCGACGACGCCGCGCGGGCCGCGTCACGGCTGGTCTTCGGGGAGGTCCCGATCGAGTTCCCGATCTCCACGGTCACCGTCACCTCCTACGCCGACGCGAAGTAGCCGTCCGGGCGCCGCCGCGTTGTCCACATGGTCCGTCCCCGGTTCCCGTCCCGGTCCGGGCGCTCCTATCGTGGCATCACCGATGGGGGAAGGGTGGAGTGCGTGGGCGTCCTGCGGATCGATACGGACCGGTACGTGGAGGCATCGGGGTTGGCGTCGTCGGCCGGCCGCGGACTCGCCGCCGCGGGCGACTCCGCGGTTGCTGCGCTCCTCCACACCGGCGGCATGGCGGGATGGGACGCGGTGGGAATGGCGTGGGCGGCAGCCTATGATCCGGCAGCGCGCGAGGTGCTCGCCGCGTCCAGGGACCTCGCGCTGGCGACCTGCGACACGGCGCGGGCCCTGATGCTCGCTGCGGGAAACTACATCATCGCCGAGCATGCCGCCTCGATGGGTCTGTCCGCGCTGATCATGCCCGTCGTCCCATCGGCCGTCCCGGAGTCGGTAGTCCCCTGTCCCCCGTCGGCCTGCGATGCAGGACCGGGATTCCCGCCGCTGCACTGGGACATCGTGGAGGGCATCGCCGGCGTCGCGTGGCCGGCTGGTGATCCCCATCGACTGCGCACGGCGAGTGCAACCTGGGCGGCGTTCGCGGACGGGATCGAGGCGGCCATGGAGGGGCCGTCACGTCTCGCTCTCCGGACGGTGGACGGGTTCGACGCCGAGGACCTGACCCTCTTCAGGGATCGCAGCGCCGTCGTCGAGGAGTCAGGGCATCTGGTTGCGCACGCGTCGAGGGGCATTGCCGAGGGGTGTCTGGGGCTCGCAGCCGCCATCGAGGCCGCGCATCAGGAACTGGAGGACGAGGCCCGGTCCTTCGCCCTCGAATGTCTCGCCATGGCGGCGGTCGGCACCACCCTCAGCCTGGTCACGCTCGGAGGCTCCGCCGCGGTCACCGCCCTGGTCGGCGCGGCCCGCACAGCGCAGATGGTGGCGCGCGTGCATCAGGTGATCGGACGCCTCGACATGCTCGCGCGCACGGCTGCGGTCGTCGCCGCCCGGATGCCGGGAGCGGCCAGGCTGACATCGGGGCTACGGACGCTGGGCAGGACAGCGGCGTCCGCCCCGACCGCTGTCCGCTCCGCCGGTCGGGCGCTCGGCCCGGCGCTGGAGGCCCGAGGATCATTGGTCCGGCTTGCGCGTCTCGCCCCGGCGGTGCGCCTCGTTCGGCCCGTCGGAGCCGCGGCACTGCGGGTCCTCGACTCCCGGGCGGTCACGGTGGTCGTTGCGAGCCCCGCGGCCCTCGCCCGGGAGCAGGTATCGCGCGGGGTGCGACGGTTCTTCCCGGATGCAGCCCCGGGCAGCATGACCGACCAGGTCCTCGCGACTCTGCGCACGCGGACCGGCTCATCGCCCGTCATCCCCGCCATCGAATCCGCCCTCCTGAATAAGGGGCGCCTCGAGACCGCCGCCGCACTGGCGACCCTCCCGGGTGCCCTCCGGGACCGCTATGCGCCGGGACGGATCGCCGCCCTCCCGACGGGTGGCACCGGGCCGGGACGTCTCACAGCGGTGCAGGCATCTCCTGCGAACCGTCCCACGGCCTCGTCCAGCCGAGACCGTCGAAGATCGCATCCAGGAGCATCGCCGTGAATCCCCAGATCACGGCATCCGGGGTGAGGAAGGCCGGGGTCCTGCTCACGAATCCGTCCCGGCGCACCACGGCGGTCCGCCGACGCTCCGGGTCGAGGAGCGTACTGACGGCGCACCGGAAGACGAGTTCGGACTCTGCCGTGTCAACCGCATGGACCGGGGATTGTTCGGCCCACCACGCGAGCACAGGGGTGACCAGGAAGTTGCTGACCGGAAGGCCCACTTCGGGCAACGTGCCCAGAATGTCGATGCCGTCGGGATCCACGCCGGTCTCCTCGCGCGCCTCGCGCAGCGCCGCCGCACCCTCGTCCCGGTCCTCCGCGTCGATGGTCCCGCCGGGAAACGCCACCTGCCCTGGGTGGTGGGCGAGGGAACTGGCGCGCATCACGAACAGGAGGTCGAGGTCGTCAGGCGCAGACCGAGGCGGGGAGGCGGGCGGCACATCCGCCCTCGCCCCGAACAGGATGAGCACGGCGGCCCGCCGACTCTTCGCGGGGTCGAGCGTCGCGAACTGCCATCCGTCCGTCCGCACCAGGGCCGTCGTCACCTGCATGGACTGCACCCAGCGCGCGAGCTCGTCGCGCGCTGTCACCTCCAGGCCCCCTCGGGGCGACCGGTGACCGCGTCCCGGCCGGTCCGGCACCGGTGTCCGACCCTGCCTTCCTGTACGGGCCGCGGGCGGGGAACCCTAGGCACCCAGCCCGTGCCCTGCCTCGCGGAGCTCGGAGCGGGTCCGTCCGGCGCGCATCGACGCGAGCAGTTCCTCCCGACCGGGCGCGAGTTCGTACTTCAGCAGCTTCGCCGCCTTCAGCGGGTCCGTTTCCCCGTCACCGTAGGACGGGCAGAGCGCGGCCACCGGACAGACACCGCACGCCGGCTTCTTCGCATGGCAGACCCGCCGACCGTGGAAGACCACGTGATGGGAGAGCATCGTCCAGTCCCTGCGGTCGAACAGGGCCGCCACATCCTGCTCGACCTTCACCGGATCCTCCGACGCCGTCCACCGGAAGCGGCGGGCGAGGCGACCGAAGTGCGTGTCCACCGTGATGCCCGGAATGCCGAACGCATTTCCCAGGACGACGTTGGCCGTCTTCCGTCCGACGCCCGGGAGGGTCACGAGCTCGTCGAGCGTGCCCGGCACGTCGCCGTCGAACTCGTCCACGAGGCGTCGGGACAGCGCGAGGAGGCTATTCGCCTTCGCGCGGTAGAACCCCGTGGGCCGGATGAGCTCCTGGAGGTCGGTCTCCTCGGCCTCGGCCAGCGCCCGCGGATCGGGGTACCGCGCGAACAGCGCCGGCGTCGTGAGGTTCACGCGCACGTCCGTGGTCTGAGCCGAGAGCACCGTCGCGACCAGCAGCTCGAACGGGTTCCGGAAGTCGAGTTCGGCCACGGCGTAGGGGTACGTCTCACCCAGGACCCTGTTGATCTTCCGGGCCCGCCGCTTCAATGCGACCGGCAACTCCTCGTCGGCCCGTGCTTTCCTGCCTGCCACTCGCGTGTCTCCTTCCGGTGCTGCTGCCCGTCGGCGTCGCAGCGGTGGGGTCAGTCCTGGGGGGCGCGTTCGATGTTGCGGAGATTCCGGAGGATGCCGACCGCGCCCGTCCGCTTGTCCTGGACGAGGAACTCGGTGCCGCGGTCCTCGATGCCGACCTCCCAGTCGCCGGGCTGCAAGGTGAAGACCTCATGGCCCGTCTGTTCGTCGAACACCGGCCGAGGGGATCCGACGGCGAACCAGAACGCCTCGATGACAGGCTCCTCCTCCGTCGACCGCGTCGCGGTGATGGGCTCGTGGCGGTCCCGCACCTCGGCAGGTTGCGCGGTGTCTGGAGCGGGCTCCTCCCGGACGGCCTCGTGGACCCGGGTCTCGCCGACGGACGACGCCTGCACCACCGTGGAAGAACTCTCGTCATCCGCGGTGCCCTGCGCCGCGGCGCGACCCTCGACAGCATGCGCCCCGCCCTCGGACGCAGCCGACGTACTGCGGGAGGCGTCGTCCGATGTGCCTGCGGACTCCTCGGCGGACTCGTGGCGGGAGGTGCCGGTGGACGTCTGGCCTGCTGCCACGGACGTCCCGTCGGTGCGCGGTTCCATCCCCGACTGGCCCGCTGCGGCTGCACCCGCACCCACGGCGCCGGCGCCCCCTGCCCCGTACAGGCCGGCGCCGTTCTGCAGGACGCCCGCAGCGGCGGGGTTCACGCCGGACTTGTCCTTGCGGCCGAACCGGAAGCCTGACGCGGCAGTGTCCTTCGCGGGCGCATCCGTCGAGGCGGCGTTCGTCGAGCCCGTGTCCGTGGTGAGGGCCTGCTTCTCGGGAGCATCCTTCACCGGCTTGGCGGGGCGGGGCTGCGCCGCCGTGATGGAGCGCGCCGCCGGGTGGGCCGAGGTCTCGGGGCGGTCGGCGAAATCGTCCTTCAGGACGGGCAGGAAGGGCGCGAGCACGGTCGCCGTCAGCATGATCAGCCCACCGATCAGCGCCACCAGGGGCCCCGCATGGAACTGGGTCACCGTCTGCAGGAAGAAGTACGTCGCAGCCAGCACCGACGAGACCGACGCGAACTGGTCGACGGACAGCGAGCCGACGCGCAGCCCCGAACTTCCCAGCCGGCGTCCGGCGACGAGGGCCAGGGCGATCACGGGCAGCAGGATCCCGATCCCGACGAAGAAGAGCGGTGCGGTGTTCCAGAAGTTCTCGTAGCGCACGATGCCGTCGAGGAACGGCAGGAGGGTGCCGATGAAGACGAGCAGCACACCGCCACCGAACAGCACTTCACGCAGCGTGAACGGTCCGACGAGGGCCCGGCTCCGGCCTACGGGGCGGCTCTCCGTGGCCGGAGCCTCCGATCCCGCCGCCTGCACGGAGGACGAGGACAGCTCCGCGCCGCCCGCCGGCCCGTGGCCCGTGCTGCGGTGTTCCTCGGATGCTTCGGTCATGGTGTTCTCCCGTTCATGGCGCTGGTGTCCGGCGGAGCACCAGCGGCCTCCGACGTCGATTACCTCCCTCCACCCTAGCCACCGCCCCAGTCCTTCTCCAGCAAGCACGGGCCCCCGCGTCCGTGCCGCTCGTCGCACAATCGCCGCAGTTCGGCTAGGTCGTGTGACGGCGGGCACATACGGTCGGGAGAACTCGATAGGGTCTGCGTAGAGCACGTGGTGGTGCGCCGGACGAGCGCACCCCGCTACTTCTGTCCGTTACCGACCACGTCACAAAGGGGTAGATCATGACCGCCGAACGACAAGGCGACGCCTTCGAGAACCTGCTGCACGAGGAGCGCCGCTTCCCGCCGAGCGAGGAGTTCGCGGCGCAGGCGGTCGCGCAGCCGTCGCTCTACGACGAGGCCCGTGAGCAGGGCACCGAATTCTGGGCGAAGCAGGCCCGCGAACTGCTCACCTGGGACCGCGACTTCACCCAGACCCTCGACTGGTCGGACGCTCCGTTCGCCAAGTGGTTCGTCGGCGGGACCGTGAACGCCGCCTACAACGCGCTGGACCGGCACGTGGAGGCCGGCCTCGGAGACCGGGTGGCCATCCACTTCGAGGGCGAGCCCGGAGACACCCGTACCATCACCTATGCGGAGCTGACCCGGGAGGTGAAGAAGGCCGCCAACGCGTTCGAGTCCCTCGGCGTGCAGAAGGGCGACCGCGTGGCCGTGTACCTGCCCATGATTCCCGAGGCCGTCGTCACCATGCTCGCCTGCGCGCGGATCGGCGCCGTCCACTCCGTGGTGTTCGGCGGCTTCTCGGCCGACGCCCTCCGCAGCCGCATCGACGACGCCGAGGCCAAGCTCGTCGTCACCGCCGACGGCACGTACCGCCGCGGCAAGCCGAGCGCCCTCAAGCCGGCCGTGGACGGCGCCCTCGAGAAGGAAGGCCACACCGTCTCGCACGTCGTCGTGGTGCGCCGCAACAACGAGCCCGTCACGTGGACCGCGGGACGCGATCTCTGGTGGGACGACGTCGTCGAGGGCGCCTCGGACGAGCACGCGGCGGTCGCACACGACGCCGAGCACCCCCTGTTCATCCTCTACACGTCGGGGACCACGGGGAAGCCGAAGGGCATCCTGCACACGACAGGCGGGTACCTCACCCAGACCGCGTTCACCCACCGCAACACGTTCGACCTCCGCCCGGAGACCGACGTGTTCTGGTGCACCGCGGACATCGGATGGGTCACGGGGCACAGCTACGTGACCTACGCGCCTCTTGTGAACGGCGCCACCCAGCTCATGTACGAGGGGACGCCGGACACCCCGCACCAGGGCCGCTGGTGGGAACTCATCGAGAAGTACAAGGTGAGCATCCTCTATACGGCGCCCACTGCCATCCGCACCTTCATGAAGTGGGGCCGGGACATCCCGAAGAAGTACGACCTGTCCTCGATCCGCGTCCTCGGCTCGGTCGGGGAGCCCATCAACCCGGAGGCCTGGATGTGGTACCGGGAGGTGATCGGCGGGGGCAAGGCGCCGATCGTGGACACCTGGTGGCAGACCGAGACGGGGGCGCACATGATCGCCCCCATGCCCGGCGTGACAGCCACCAAGCCCGGCTCGGCGCAGGTCGCCGTGCCCGGGATCGCGATCGATGTCGTCGACGAGATGGGCGAGTCCGTCCCGGACGGCGCCGGCGGCTACCTCGTCATCCGCGAGCCCTGGCCCGCGATGCTGCGTGGCATCTGGGGTGACCCGCAGCGGTTCAAGGACACCTACTGGTCACGCTTCGACGCCATGTACTTCGCCGGCGACGGCGCGAAGAAGGACGCCGACGGCGACATCTGGCTCCTCGGCCGGGTCGACGACGTCATGAACATCTCGGGCCACCGGCTCTCGACCACCGAGATCGAGTCGGCCCTGGTCAGCCATCCCTCGGTGGCGGAGGCTGCCGTCGTCGGGGCGAGCGACGAGACGACGGGCGAGGCGATCGTCGCGTTCGTGATCCTGCGCGGCTCGGCGAAGGACGACGACGACATCGTCACCACCCTGCGCAATCACGTGGGCACGGAGATCGGCCCGATCGCGAAGCCGCGGAACATCCTGGTGGTCCCCGAACTGCCGAAGACCCGCAGCGGGAAGATCATGCGGCGGCTGCTCAAGGACGTCGCGGAAGGCCGCGAGGTCGGGGACGCCACCACACTGTCCGATCCGACGATCATGCAGCAGATCGCCGGGTCGCTGCGGAAGTAGCGACAGCACCAAGGACGAGGAAGGCCCCCGCGGATGCGGGGGCCTTCCTGATCTCGGGAACGGGTCAGGTGAGGTCAGGTCACTCGACCGTGGCGTCGACCGTGACCTCGATGTTCCCGCGCGTGGCGTTCGAGTAGGGGCACACCTGGTGCGCGTGCTCCACGAGCCGGTCCGCGGTCTCCTGGTCCACCCCGCCGATCTCGGCATGGAGGGCGACCGCGAGCTGGAACGCCCCGCCGTCGACCGCGTTGATGCTGACCTCCGCGGTGACCGCCGTCTCGCTGATGGTGGCCTTGCTGCGGGCCGCGACGAGCTTGAGGGCACTGTGGAAGCAGGCCGCATAGCCGACGGCGAAGAGCTGCTCCGGGTTCGTCGCGCCGCCGGCGCCGCCCATCTCCGTGGGGACCGCGAGGTCGACGACGAGCTGCCCGTCGTCGGTGCGCGCCTTGCCGTTGCGGCCGTCACCGGTCGCCGTCGCCACTGCCGTGTAGAGAGCGCTCATGGTGTCGATCCTTTCGTCGTGGGGGCCGGATGCCCTTGCCGACTATGTAGACTAACTAGTAACTCTACTTGCGCCAAATCGGCATGAGATCCGCAGATCGGAGCATGATGACCGCCCTTCCCGTCCGCGAGCGCATCCTCGCGTCGGCGACCCGCCTGTTCGACGCCACGAGCATCCGCTCGGTCAGCGCCGACCGGATCATCGCCGATGCCGGCACCACGAAGGTGACCTTCTACCGCCACTTCCGGTCGAAGGACCACCTCGTCGTGGCGTACCTCGAGGATCAGCTGCACCGGCTGCAGGTGGCGGTCGCCCGCGAGCGGGCCGAGGGCGCGGACGCCTGTGAGGTCCTGCTCCGGCTGGCTGCCGCGAACGGCTCCGCGGCGTGCCGGCCCGGGTTCCGCGGCTGCACGTTCATCAATGCGGCCGCCGAGTATCCCGCGGAGGGCAGCATGGTGCGCGATGCCGTCGAACAGTACCGGACCTGGCTGCACGGCGTGGTGACCGAGCTCCTGGCCGAACTCGCGGTGGAGGAACCCGACGTCGTCGCGGACCAGCTCATCATGCTGCGCGACGGCGCCATGGTGCAGGGCTTCATGGGAGACCCGACGGCGGTGACCGAGTCCCTCACCACGGCGGGGCGGGCGATCATCAGCGCGCGACGCCGTACACCCCTGCGCGCCTGAGCCGCACCCGACCGGCACCGAGGCGGTGTGACGTTCGTCCTGAAAGGTGGCAGGCGCCCCGGGGCGAGAGGATGATTTCAGCGTGTCCACTACCCTGCAGCAGCCTCCCGTCCCGAATCCGCGCATGGCCCGCCGCGTCGCCGGCGCGTCCTTCGTCGGGACGGCCCTCGAGTCCTACGACTTCTACGTGTTCGGCACGGCAGCGGCGCTCGTCTTCAACACGGTCTTCTTCACCTCGCAGGATCCCCTGGCCGGAACCCTCTCGGCGTTCCTGGTCTTCGCGATGGGCTTTGTGGCACGCCCGCTCGGCGCCATCCTCTTCGGCCATCTCGGCGATCGGATCGGCCGCAAGCGCACGCTGATCCTGACCATCACGCTGATGGGACTGGCGACCGGCACAGTGGGACTTCTGCCGGACTACACCACGATCGGGGTCTGGGCACCGATCATCCTCACCGTGCTCCGCCTCCTGCAGGGACTGTCGCTCGGCGGTGAGTGGGGCGGCTCCATCCTGATCGCCACCGAGCACGCGGAGCCGCGCAAGCGGGCGCTGTACGCCTCCATCCCCCAGCTCGGCTCGCCCGTGGGCACCATGCTGATCTCCGCCATCTTCCTCGCCCTCACCGTCCTCGTACCGGACGTCATGACCACCTGGGGCTGGCGCATCCCGTTCCTGCTCGCGTTCCCGTTCCTCGCCGTCGCGATCTACCTGCGGCTCGCGATCGACGAGACGCCCGTCTTCAGGGAGACGAGCCGGGAGCGCGCGCTCCCCCGCGTCCCCTTCCTCGAGGTCCTGAGGTCCCAGCCGACAGCCATCGTCGTCGCCATCGCCTCCGCTGTGCTGGGCATCGGCTCCTACTTCCTGATGGTCACCTACACGCAGGCGTACGGCACCGGCACCCTCGGCCTGTCCCAGGAGACGGTCCTGAATGCGGCGCTCGTCGGGTCCGTCCTGCAGCTCGTGACCATCCCCGCGTTCGGCTACCTCGCGATGCGCGTCGGATCCGCGCGGGTGGTCACCGGCGGTGCGCTCGGAACAGCGCTCATCGCCTTCCCGCTGTACTGGGTCATCAGCATCGCCACGGAACCCGTGTACATCGCGGCGATCATCCTCGGCGGCATCCTCCCGACCGCCAGCTGGGCGGCGCTCGGCGGGCTCATGGCGGACATCTTCAAACCGGCGACGGCGTTCACCGCACTGTCCTTCGCCTACAGCATCGCCGCGATCGTCGCCGGCTTCGCCCCGTCCATCACACAGCGCTTCGGCATCGCCACCGACGGCGCGTGGTGGCACCCCGGCGTCGTCCTCGCCGCGATGAGCCTCGTCACCGTGGCCGGCGGGCTGGGCGCGGTTCGCCTGCGGTCGCGGCTCGCCGATCCGGTGACGGCGACAGTGACGGCTACGGCGACCGTCGCCTCGCCCGCCGCACCGGTGCGGCATAGTTAGGGCATGACCCCGCGCACGCCCAGCATCCTCGTGATCAACGGACCCAACCTGAACCTGCTCGGCACGCGGGAACCGGACGTCTACGGGACGGCGACGCTCGACGACGTCGTCCGTCTGGCCTCGGACACCGCACGGGCACGCGGCTGTGCGGCCAGCGCGCTGCAGTCCAACCACGAGGGCGAGATCATCGACGCCATCCACGCCGCCCGGACGACGGCGGACGGCATCGTCATCAACGCGGGCGCCTACACGCACACCTCGATCGCCATCCGTGACGCGCTCGCGGGCGTCGGTCTGCCCGTGGTCGAGGTCCATATCAGCAACGTGCACCGCCGTGAGGACTTCCGGCACCACTCGTACATCTCCGGCGTGGCCGACGCCGTGATCGTCGGTGCGGGCATCGACGGTTACCGGCTCGCCGTCGAGCACCTCGCCGGCCGACTCGGCGCGCCCGCCGCGAACGCCGCACCGACACCACGGAGTTAGCTCCCGCACAGGCGCCACGACACCGAACACCCGGCCCATAGGGCACGATGGTCCTATGACGGACATCACTCCCGCCGGCAGCACGGCCGCCCAGCCCGAGAACCCCGACGCACCCCTGCTCGAGGTGAGGAATCTGGCGGTGAGTTTCCGCACCACCCACGGCGAGGTCCAGGCGGTGGAGGAGGCGAGCTTCACCCTGAAGCGCGGCAGCGCCCTGGCCATCGTCGGCGAATCCGGTTCGGGCAAGTCGACGACGGCGATGGCCTGCATCGGACTCCTGCCGGGTAACGGACGGGTCACCTCGGGCAGCATCTTCTTCGAGGGACAGGACCTCACGAGCCTGTCCGAGGCGAAGATGCGCTCCATCCGCGGCCGGGCGATCGGTCTCGTCCCGCAGGACCCGATGTCGAACCTCAACCCGGTCACCAAGATCGGTACGCAGGTCGCCGAGACCCTCCTCGTCCACGGGATGGCCACGAAGAAGAACGTCAAGCAGCGCGTCATCGAGGTCCTCACCGCGGCAGGCCTGCCCGACGCCGGGGAGCGCGCCAAGCAGTACCCGCACGAGTTCTCCGGAGGCATGCGCCAGCGCGCGCTCATCGCGATCGGCCTCGCCTGCCAGCCGCGCCTGCTGATCGCCGACGAGCCGACGTCGGCCCTGGACGTGACCGTCCAGCGCACCATCCTCGACCAGATCGAGACCATGACGGAGCAGATCGGCACGTCGGTGCTCCTCATCACCCACGACCTCGGCCTCGCGGCCGAGCGCGCCTCGCAACTCGTGGTCATGCACCGCGGCCGGGTCGTCGAGACCGGCCCGGCCGAGCAGCTGCTCAACGACCCTCAGCACCCCTACACGCAGTCGCTGGTGCGCGCGGCCCCGAGCGTCGCCGCCGTCCGCCTGAGCCCGGGTGCCTTCACCGCGGACACCGCGAGCCGGCGGAAGCTCGCCGAGGCCGCGTTCGCGGAGACGGGCGCCGGGCACGACGGCGGTCCCGCAGCGGAGGGCGCTGATGCCTCCCGGCCCGCCACGCAGGCGGTGGGCGGCGCCCACGCGGCGACGTCGTCGTCGGACCGGCCGGCAGCGCCCGAGAGTACCGGGACGCCCGCCGCGCCCGCGAACATCGTCGAGATCCGGGACCTCACGAAGGTGTACAAGCGGCGCGGCAGCAAGGAGGACTTCTACGCGGCGAAGAACGTCACCCTCGACATCCCGCGCGGGCAGACCGTCGCGATCGTCGGCGAGTCCGGCTCGGGCAAGACCACGACGGCGCGCATGCTGCTGAAGCTGATCGAACCGACGTCGGGCTCGATGACGTTCGACGGCATGGACGTCGCGACCCTCGACAAGGCGCAGTTGAACGACTTCCGGCAGCGTGTGCAGCCGATCTTCCAGGACCCGTACTCCTCGCTGAACCCGATGTTCACGATCGAGCGCATCGTCGAGGAACCCCTCAACGCGTACAAGCGGGGGTCGAAGAAGGAGCGTGCGGCCCGGGTCCGCGAACTGATGGACCAGGTCTCGCTGCCGCAGAACGCCCTGCGCCGCTACCCGGCGGAGCTCTCGGGCGGGCAGCGGCAGCGCGTCGCGATCGCGCGGGCCCTCGCGCTGAAGCCTGAGCTGATCGTGTGCGACGAACCGGTCTCCGCGCTCGACGTGCTGGTGCAGGCTCAGATCCTGAGACTCCTCGGCGACCTCCAGTCGGAGCTCGGCCTCAGCTACCTGTTCATCTCGCACGACCTCGCGGTGGTGCGGCTCATCTCCGACTACGTCTGCGTCATGAAGGACGGCGAGCTGGTCGAGGCCGCCAGCTCGGAGGAGGTCTTCCAGAACCCCCGCCACCCGTACACGCGGAAGCTGCTCGCATCCATCCCGGGCAACGAACTCAACATCGGGGAGCTGGCCTCCTAGGGACCCTCACCGACTCCGGGCCGGCCCTGTACGGGCAGTCCGCGCGGCGCATACATTGTCCCCAGACGACGACGGAGGACATCATGAGCGGACACGGAACCATGAGCGGGACGACGACGGCGGGCGACTGGCCCGCGCTTCGGGTCGAGGACTGGGAGGACACCCGGGCGACACTGCACATGTGGCTCCAGGTCGTCGGGAAGGTCCGGTTGGCCCACGCTCCCCTGGTCAACCATTGGTGGCAGGTGCCGTTCTACGTGACGCCGCGTGGCTGGGGGACGTCGTCGATCCCGTACGGCAGCGGCTCCTTCGACCTGGAGTTCGACGTCGTGCACCACCGCCTGCTCATCCGCGCCAGTTCGGGTGAGGACCGTGAGGTCCCCCTCGAGCCGCAGTCCGTGGCCCGGTTCCACGAGCGGACCATGGCGGCACTGACCGAGGTGGGAATCGATGCGCCGATCCGGCCGGTCCCGACGGAGGTGGATCCGGCAGTGCCCTTCGCCGAGGATCACCAGCACGCCTCCTACGATGCCGGTGCCGTCACGGCGTTCTGGCGCCAGCTCGTCCAGGCCGAGCGGGTCCTCACACGCTTCAGGGCCGAGTTCCTGGGCAAGGTGAGCCCCGTGCACTTCTTCTGGGGAGCCATGGACCTGGCCTGCACACGGTTCTCCGGACGGACCGCGCCCACTCATCCCGGGGGTGCCCCGAACTGCGCGGACTGGGTCATGGAGGAGGGCTACTCCCACGAACTCTCGAGTTGCGGGTTCTGGCCCGGCGGCGGCGAGGAAGGCGCGTTCTACTCCTACGCCTACCCGGAACCCGACGGCTACCGCGACGCGCCCGTCGACGTCGAGGGCGCGTTCTACAGTGACGAGTTCCGCCAGTTCCTGCTGCCCTATGAAAGGGTCCGGTCAGCCACCGACCCGGATGCGGTGCTGCTCGCCTTCCTGCGGACCACGTACGAGGCCGCCGCGACGACCGGCGGTTGGGGCGACGGTCTCCTGACGGACCCGCGACGGCTGGACGTGCACGCCCGCTGACCCCCGGACGCGGGGGGGGGGAGAAGAACAGAGGAGAGGGGGGGGATCTGCCTCTCCGTTTCCTCCGGCCCCCCTCCCCTCCTTCTC